>JAGCFN010000161.1 GCA_017650085.1 Bacteroidaceae bacterium
AACGCAAACGGAACCTACGGCTCGCACGACCGATATCGCGGCCAACTGAACATGAACAGCTTCGTCGGAGAGCAGAAGTACAGCGGTTTCACCAATGCCGGAAACACTAATGGCAACGGCCTCTCGGACAACCAAAGCCTCGGCGCGACGATGAACTGGGAGAACAAGAAAGTGGAGCTGAACGGCAGCATGAACGGCAGCTTCAGCCAGTCGAGCAGCGCCTCGGAGTCGAACTCCCAGAACTTCGAGCTGAAGAACTCTGCCTACTCGGCCAGCAAGAACCATAGCGACAGCCGTAACGGCAACTTCGGATTCCAATATCGGGTAGAGTGGAAGCCCGACTCGACGTGGAACATCATGTTCCGACCTGAGCTTAACTTCAGCAGAACCCATGGCGAAGGAGGCAACGAATCGGCCACATGGAACGACGACCCCTTCCAGTTCTCCCCCACTCCACTTGCCGACTACGCTGCCCTGGCCAAGACAATCGGCGTGAACCACCGCCTGGGCGACAACTGGAACAGTTCGAAAAACATCAGCGCTTCTGCCTCTCTGCAGGTCAACAAAAGGCTGAAAAAGCCCGGCAGGAACATCACATTCAGCGTCGGGGGCGGTTACGGCGACTCGGACAACAACGGCAACAGCTACTCTCAAACGGATTACTACCTCCTCGAAGCACTCAGCGGTGGCGACTCCGTCTATCACAAAGTGCAGTACAATCGCGGTTCGAACTACAATTACAACTTCAACGCGCGCTTCAGCTACAGCGAGCCCATCGCCTATCAGACTTTCTTGCAACTCGATTACAACTATCGATACAACTTCCGCGACAATGACCGCGACGTCCGCTCCATCTTCGACCCCTACAACGACATGCTAGGCGTGAACCGCTATAACTACGACGATTTCTTCGATTCCGAATATGTCGTGCAGGACAAGCAACAATGCAGCTACACGCGCAACATCGGTCAGAACCACAGCCTGCGTACTCAGATTCGCTTCAACCGCACCAAGTTCCGCCTGACAGTCGGTGCAACTGTGCAGCCGCAAATCAGCAAAGTGGACTACCAGAAAGGCCGCATCGACACTTTGCTGCGCCGAACCGTCGTCAACGCCTCGCCTGTCGTCAACTTCCAGTACCGCTTCAGCCGTCAGGAACAACTCGAATTCCGCTACAACGCCGATACAGGTTGGCCCAACATCACGGACATGATTCCCGACACGCTCTCCGACGCCAACCCACTCAATATCCGCATCGGTAACGCAGAACTGAAGCCGAGTTTCACTCAGAATGTCCAGTTCGAGTATCGCAGAACAGTTATCGACTACCAGCGCACTAACGCGGTCAGCCTTCAATTCCACACAACTCGCAACAGCACCACGAACCGTACGGAATACAACGAGGTGACGGGCGGTCGCGTCTCGATGCCCGTCAACGTGAACGGCAATTGGAACGCCTCGGCCAACTACAACTTCAACACCGCTCTTGACAGCAAAAAGCATTGGCGCTTCGACATGAACACGTCGCTCAGCACTTCCAAGAACATCGGTTACCTGTATCGAAGTCAGGACAAGATGACGGTGGAGAACATCACTCGGAGCGGCAACTTCGGACAAAGAGCACGCTTCACTTTCAGGCAAGACTGGGAAAGTGGGTGGCAAGTGGAAGCCAACGTGAGCGGCAGGTTCAACTACAACCTCAACCGCAGCAACAATGCGACGGCTTCGAACCTCGACCACTACAACTTCAACTACGGCGGAAGCTTCGTCCTGACCTTCCCTTGGGGTATGACCATCAGCAGCGACATCGAACAACAAAGCCGCCGTGGATACTCGGATGCTGCAATGAACACGAACCACTTGATATGGAACGGGCAAATCAGCCAACGCTTCCTCCCCTACAAACAGCTGACGATAAGCCTTCGCGCAGTTGATATCCTGGATGAACGCGACGACGTGAATCGCAATGTGAGCGCCGTCAGCCGTACTGACACAAGGAACGAAATGGTTCGCAGCTACGTTCTGCTCTCAGCCAATTGGCGCTTCGGCCGCTTCGGCGGAAGAGGCATGATGGGTCGTGGCAGAGGTGAAGGCGGTCGCGGAGAGGGTGGTCCTCGAGGCGGCGGAGGCGGTGGTCGCGGCGGCTTTGGCGGCGGTGGTGGAAGATTCTAGCTATGGATATAAACAAATGAGGCACGCCTAGTTGGCTAACTAGACGTGCCTCATTTTATAAGCAGGCGTTTACTTCACCTCCCAGATATCGTTCGTCTCGAGCAACTCGGCGAAGTTGTGGTACTTCTTAGCCGCTTTGACTTCCTCGATTTGGCTCCAGACGCAATCGTCATAGGTTGGGGCTTCGACGTCACGAATCACGCCAAGAGCAACGGGCCACTCCATCTCAGCGAGCTTCAACTGCAGGGTGTTGTCCTCGCATTTCGCGTCGTGAACCAGCACATCGGCTTCCGTGTAACCGTCTTCGCCCAGTTTCACAGGCTTGATATTGAAGCCTTCCTGCACGATACCGTACTCGTTATTCTCGCCGAAGAGCATCTTCTCGCCATGACGCAGGTAGATGGCATTCTTGGCGCGACCTTCCTTGCTGTAAACCGCATCGTGCGTGCCGTTATTGAATATCACGCAGTTCTGAAGGATTTCGCAAACGCTGGAACCTTTGTGATTGTAGGCGGCCTTGAGAATCTCCACAGTTCCAGGAGCATCGGTGGCAACGGCGCGGGCAAAGAAATGACCTCTCGCTCCGAAGCACAACTCGGCAGGACGGAAAGGATCCTCAACCGTTCCGTAAGGCGAAGACTTGCTGACGAAACCGCGAGGGCTGGTAGGGCTGTACTGTCCCTTCGTCAAACCATAGATTCTGTTGTTGAGCAGAATCATGTTCAGGTTGATGTTTCGGCGGTTGGCATGTATGAAGTGATTGCCTCCGATAGCGAGTCCGTCGCCATCTCCGCTGACTTGCCAAACAGTCAGATTCGGGTTGGCAACCTTGCAACCAGTAGCAATCGCAGCAGCTCGGCCGTGAATCGTATTCATGCCATAAGTCGCCATATAATGAGGCAGACGACTTGAGCAACCGATACCGCTGATAACGGCGGTTTGTGAGGGAGCCACACCTATCTCGGCCATCGCTTTATGAAGGCTGGCGAGGAAGAAGTGGTCACCACATCCAGGACACCAACGCGGCTGTCCTTTCTTGAAATCAGCAGCCCCCCACCTGCTCCCCCCAAGGGGGGAGGGACTGGAAGTTACATGTGCTTGTTCCATATCTTTAAATTCTTCTTTATTTCTTCTACTACTTTTTCTGTATCGAACAATACTTGTTCATTGGTAAATCTCATGACTCTAAAACCTTGCTTGTTCAGCCTTTGCGTTCTTGTTTCATCGTCCACCTGTTGCTCGGGCAATTGGTGATAACCCCCATCGACCTCAATTATCAAGTGAGCCGGCAAGCAAATGAAGTCCGCGATGAACTCTCCAATGATGTGTTGCTTTCGAAACGGCTGTCCGAGTTGGCTTCCCTTCAAGTATTCCCAAAGTACCTTTTCTGCATCAGTTGGTTTTTGTCTCTGTCTTTTTGCAAAGTCTTTCAGTAGCTTGTAGAGAATCGGGTCTGCAGTTTCGTAGCTATACGCCATTCTGGGAAATTCGCTTTAGGACTTTTGTCCCTCCCCCTTGGGGGAGGTCAGGAGGGGGCCGAACGCTGCGACCAGCTCTGCTACCTTGAAGGGTTGACCTTTCACTTCATTGTATTGCTGGGGCACGAAGCCGTCGACTTTCATGCGGAGCCAGCCGGCGAGCTGTCCCATGTTCTGTTCGGCGACCACGACCTTCGGGTAGCGACGCAGGACGTCGGCTGTGTTCGCTGGCAGGGGATTGATGTAACGGAAGTGGGCGAGGGCAACCTTCTTGCCCTGGGCACGCAGTTCGTCCATCGCTGCATGCAGGTGACCATAGGTGCCGCCGAAGCCCACGATGAGCAACTCGGCATCGTCTTTGTCGCCAAGCACCTCGAGGTCGGGCACAGGAATGGCAGCAATCTTAGCCTGACGCTTGCGGGTCATCAGGTCGTGATTCTCAGGGTTCGTACTGATGGCACCCGTCTTGTCGTCCTTCTCGAGGCCGCCGAGGATGTGCTCGAAGCCTTCTCTGCCGGGCACAGCCCAGTAGCGAACGCCCTCAGCATTACGCATGTATGGAGTCCAGGAGCCTTTCAATTCCTCAGGGACATAAGGCGGATTGATGGCGGGATACTCGCTGAGGTTGGGCAGTTTGAATGCTGCGGAACCATTTGCGACGTAGGCATCCGTCATGAGAATCACGGGTGTCATGTGTTCCAAAGCCATCTTCGAGGCAGCGAAAGCCATTTCGAAGCAGTCGGTGGGGCTTGCTGCGGCAACAACAGGCATTGGGCTCTCGCCGTTACGACCAAAGAGTGCTTGGAGGAGGTCGGTCTGTTCGCTCTTCGTAGGAAGACCCGTAGCCGGTCCGCCTCTCTGCACATCAAGAACAACCAAAGGCAGTTCCATGATGACTGCAAGGTTCATCGCCTCACTCTTCAAGCAGATGCCAGGGCCGGAAGTGCTCGTCACAGCGAGTGCTCCAGCGAAGGAAGCTCCAACTGCCGATGCGCAACCTGCAATCTCGTCCTCGCATTGAACGGTAATTACGCCGAGGCTCTTGTGCTTCGAGAGCTCGTGAAGAACGTCCGTTGCGGGTGTGATGGGATAGGAACCGAGGTAGAGTTTCAGCCCTGCCTTCTCGGCTGCTGCGATGAAACCATACGCCGTAGCCTTGTTTCCGGTTATATCCATGTATCGGCCAGGCACTTTGTTCTTGGTCTCGACGCGATAGACATTTGCCACGCTGGAATGCGTGTTGTGTCCATAATCGTAGCCGGCCTGAATGACTTTGATGTTCGCCTCGGCTATTTCGGGCTTCTTGGCGAACTTCTCACGCAGGAAGTTGAAGGCGACATTCAAGTCTCTATCGAACAACCAGCATACCAGTCCGAGGGCGAACATATTGCGACATTTGCTCACGCTCTTGGCGTCCATCCCGCTGTCGGCCAGACAATCCTTCACCATCGAAGTAAGCGGACAAGCAATCACTCTGTCCGGATCGATGCCCATCTCCCCGAGATAGTCCTCGGTTTGGAACTGTGCCTTCTCCAAATCCTTAGGTCCGAAGCTGTCCGTATCAATGATGATAGCGGCATCGGGCTTGGCGTAGCGATACTGCGTCTTGAGTGCTGCGGCATTCATTGCCACGAGAACATCGCAGAGGTCGCCAGGCGTGTAGACCTGCTCGGCACCGATGTGAACCTGGAAACCGCTTACACCCGTGAGCGAACCTTGCGGAGCTCGGATGTCGGCAGGATAGTCCGGGAACGTACTGATACTGTTGCCCACGGTGGCGGACACAGTAGAAAAAATATTTCCGGCGAGCTGCATGCCGTCGCCGGAATCTCCAGAGAATCTAACTACTACAGATTCCTTTTCCTTTATTTCCATCGTTAACTGTTAACTATGAACTCTAAATTGTGAACTTTAAAGCAGTACTCCCGCCGGGAATCGAACCCGGATCGACGGTTTAGGAAACCGTTGTTCTATCCATTGAACTACAGGAGCTCCAAGCAGTTCTGCCTGTCTTGCAGAGCAAAACTTGGCCTTCCGTTATCCTAAATTCGCGTGCAAAGGTACAACAATTAATTGAAAGATGAAAGATGAAAGATGAAAAAATGAAACTTCACACGTGAAAAACGTAAACATCACACTAGTAAAACCCAAACGTCACACTAGTAAAACGCAAACTTCAAACGTGAAAATCACAAACTTCAAACGTGAAAATCACAAACTTCACTGGGGACGTTTGACGAGTTCGCCAAGGGTATGCTACGATTTAACCAGTTCTTGCTAAAATTCTATCTTTTTTCTTGCTTTCATGAAAAATTATGCATAACTTTGCAAAGCAGATTATACAAATTAAACATCTTTATGAAAGAACGACTGACAAAACTGATTACGGCTTACAACTGGCGGTTTGCAGCTTGCAGTTTGCTGCTCTCGTGCCTGCCCTTCCTGCAAAGCTCGGCACAGACTCCCACTATTGGAGAGGCGGCCAAGACGGAGGCCTCGAAAGCCGACCCGCAGAAACCGAAGAAAAAGATTAGCGGACAACTCCTCGACGAACAAGGCGAACCCCTCATCGGAGCCAGCATCTCCGTCAAAGGTACCAGCGAAAGAGCCATCACGGACATCGATGGAAACTACACTATCATGACCGGCGAAGACGCTCCAACCCTCGTCTTCTCTTACATGGGATTCCAGACGAAGGAGGTTGCTCTAGGTCAAGATTTAATGATCGATGGCGGATGGCCGATGGTACTCACCACCTTGTCGGAAGACTCGGCACAACTCGAAGAGGTGATTGTAACGGCTCTCGGCATCAAACGCGAGAAGAAGATGCTCGGCTATGCAGTCCAGGACCTCAAGAGCGAGCAGCTGAACCTGACGGGAGACCCTTCTGTGACCTCAGCCCTCTCAGGTAAAATCGCTGGCGTCGAGATGAATACGGCTCCGACAGGACTGGGCGGCTCGACCAAGATAACCATTCGCGGCAACTCCTCTCTCACGGACAACAACCAGCCGCTCTGGATCGTAGACGGCGTTCCCTTCTCCGACAACCAGACGAGCGACGTGACTGCTTACGGCGGATACGACAGAGGCGGAACCGTCTTCGACCTCAATCCCGAAGACATCGAGTCGATATCCGTCCTGAAAGGCCCTAATGCAGCAGCCCTCTACGGAGCCCGAGCCGGTAATGGCGTCATTCTTGTCACCACAAAGAAAGGTGCGAAAAAGGACGGTTGGGGCATCAGCTATTCCGGAACTTTCACTTGGAGCCAAGCTGCGGAAACCATCAAGTTGCAGAACAAATACGGCCAAGGCAGCAACGGAGAAAAGCAATACATCTATAATGACGACGGAGAAATCATTCGCATGACTGGCGAAAACTCCTTCGGCCCCCTGCTTGACGGGGAAATGGATTACACCTGGAACGGCACCCAGATTCCCTACAAAGCTTATGGGAACAAGCTGACCGACTACTTCAAGACAGGCTTCTCGCACTTCCACTCCGTAGCTTTGGGCAAACAGACCGATTCGTCCCACTTCCGACTCTCTTTCGGATACAACGACAATCGCGGCATGTTCAAGGATGAACGCCTTAATAAAATGACAATCGACCTCAACGCAGGACAGCAGATAAACAAATGGCTTTCCGTTGACGGCAAGATTTCCCTCTCCAGAACAAAAGCCGACAATCGTCCTCAAACAGGACTTTGGGGCGAAGTCGGGCAGTTGCTCCTCATCCCCGCAAACGTCCGACTTTGCGACTTGGCACAATACAGCACTCCGCTCAGGCCTCATCAGAACTGGTTCGGACCAGACCAGCACTACAGCAACCCCTACTACATTCGCCATCAAATGCAGAATAGCGACGAACGACTCCGTGCTTTCGGATACTTCGCAGGCAATCTCGACATCAAGCCTTGGCTGAAATTCCAGGCAAAATACGCTTTCGACTATTATCGCACACGCATTCAGGAGACCAATCTCAGCCTTGCAGACCAGGCCATCACGACTGGCGACGACACCTGGCAATCGAAGCTGACCGAAGATGGTATGTACCGGGGCGAGACGAATCACTTCGAGCATAACATCTCCGCAATGTTCCTCGGCGACTACACCCTCAACGATGATTGGCGATTCGGCTACACTTTGGGAGGCAACATCATGTATCAGAAGTACGAACTTCTCGGCGCTTCCGTCCAGAATATGCTCATCAAAGACAATTGGCTCTTCAATACTGCCGAGAAACTCAACAGCGCAAAAGACGCTGGAAGCGACAGAGCAATGTACTCCGTCTTTGCTTCCGCTCAAGTCGCTTTCAGGGAATATCTCTCGCTCGACCTGACCGCTCGTAACGATTGGTCGTCCACCCTTCCCTCCAGCAACCGCTCGTTCTTCTATCCATCGGCTTCGTTGAGCTACATCTTCTCCGATTTCATGAGCTCAATCGACAAGCCGCTCCCAAAATGGGTGACTTTCTCGAAGCTTCGCCTCTCTTGGGCTCAAGTCGGTAAAGACCCTGAGCCCTACAACCTCTACAACACCCAGTTGTACAGCTTCTCGAATGGTGTTCGCCAGTCTGCCGTGCAAACCATCAAGATGAACAACAACCTGAAGCCCGAGATCAAGACTTCCTACGAGATTGGTCTCGACATGAAATTCCTGCAGAACCGTCTCGGCTTCGACTTCACATATTATTATAATAGCACGAAGAACCAGGCAATGCTGGTCGATGCCTCTTCTCCGTGGAGCCAGCAATGGGTGAATGCGGGCAAAATCAACAATAAAGGTATTGAGTTCACGCTATACACAACACCCGTCAAGACCAAGGATTTCACCTTCGACTTCAACCTGAACCTTGCTCACAACGTCAGCACAGTCGACGAGTTGGCTGACGGCGTGAACCGCATCTACTTTGCCGGCGACTCGCACATGCCTGTCAAAGTCGGTGCCGTAACAGGCGGAAAACTTGGCGACATCTATGCAAACAAACTCATGAAACGCGACGAAGCAGGCAAAGTCATACTCGATGCGAACGGACTTCCGCAACCCGAAACGGGTGGCGGCAATCAGGAACAATGGCTTCTCGACCATCCAATCGGCAACATTCAGCCTAAGTTGTTAATGTCCCTGATGCCCACCTTCAACTATCGCGGCATTATCCTTTCAGGCTTGATAGACGCCAAGATCGGCGGTGACATTGTCAGCGTTTCCGAAGGTATGGCGACAATGGTGGGAACGTCAGAGCGTACGCTCGACCGCGATTTCCCCAATGCTCAACGCTATTACCAGACAATCGGCCTCTATTCATCAGAGCAAGGCTACGCCGAAGAGTTCGTTCATGATGCTTCTTTCATCAAGTTGAAGGAACTTTCCATCGGTTACGACTTCCCGAAGAAGCTGTTCCAAAAGGCACCACTCACTTCCCTCCGGCTCTCCTTCGTTGCCCGCAATCTCTGCTTCCTCATGAAGAACGCCCCGGGCAATCCCGAAGGCGGTTACGACACAAGCATGTTCTCGCAAGCACTCGACTTCCTTGCCGTTCCTTACGCACGAACATATGGTCTCACTCTTAACTTAGGATTCTGACATTATGAAACGCTATATATATAATAAGGTAAGCCTCAGCCTCCTCTCTTCGGCTATCTTCCTCCTCTCTTCTTGCTACGATCTCACCGAGATGAGCCATAATCCTTATGAGATAGAAGGCAATGGGGGAACAGCAAATGGCGAGGTCATCAATGTGGATGACGACACAAAATACGCCGACATAAACCTCAGCTATGCCGTCACAGCAGAAGACTCTGCCTATTGGAAAGAGTACATCAGCGCCGTTCCCAACGACTTCCGGTCTTTCCTCTACCAGAGCTATTACTCGCAATACCAGCGTGCAACCAACCTCACGCACGATATCTATTCTGGTTACGGAGCCTACAATCAGCCGAAACACATGAATGGTTCGCCCAGATACGGCTATACGGATGGTTGGTCGGCATATCGTTGGGAAGACTTCTACAACCAACGTTGCACGGAATACCGCAACATCCTTCGTGCCCTCAAGTTCAACGACACCCCGGATCGCTACAAGAACATGTTCTACAAGGCACGTATCTACATGGCATTCGTCTTGTTAGCACACACAGATACCTACGGAGATATGCCTTGCAAGGAGTATGTGCAAGCCAAAATACCCGAGCAGAACAACGTCGCATACAACACACAAGAAGAGGTGTACGACTGCATGTTCCGCATGCTCGAACAGGCTGTCGACTCCATCAAACCCAATGACGAGAGTCAGTATAACCTTACCGACGACGACATCTGCTACTTTGGTGACGACATGAAATGGCTTCGCTTCGCCAACACCTTGCGTCTGCGTATGGCACTTCGCATTTCCAATGTTGATCCAGAACGTGCCAAGAAGGAAGGCGAGGCTGCCCTCAACAACCAGTACGGCTTGCTCGAATCGAACGAAGACAACATGCAAACGGTTCCCAAATATGCTCCCGTCAGCATAGGAGGTGAAGATGCTGGAGGCGACGAGAACGGTATGGCAATGTGCTCGGTTGCTTATGGGGGCGAGTTCGTCCTGTCGTGGGACATGGAACAGTTCTACAGGAACCTCTCTACGGGCGGCGCCGAATACACCATCAAGACAGGTCGTACAGGTTCGACGACGAAGATTATCGACCCACGCTGTTTGAAATGCTGGTTCAGGGCACACATGACTTCAGAAACCCTTGCAGCAGGCGAGGAGTCACTTCGCGAGGATTATGTCGGCTGTCACCGAAATGCTCAGGACGATGCCGTCTCGATGTCTGTGCTTAATTATAGCCTGACAAAGACTCAGCCCAAGCCTGCATCGAAGGAATTGAATCCCGACTTCTACTTCAATTACTGCCGTCCTCACGTATGGCTCGGCTATGCAGAAAGTCTTTTCCTTAAGGCTGAAGCAGTTCTTCGTGGCTGGAGCGGAGAAGGTTTGACATTGTCTGTAGAGGATTATGTTCGTGCTGGCATAAAGGCTTCAATGGATCATTATCAGGTGGATGCAGCCGAAGCACAATCGTATATTGACGGCGTCGTAGCGTTCAACGATGGAACTTTCCAAAGCGGAGACAACGAACGCATCCTCGAAGCACTCATCACGCACAAATGGATGGCAGTCTTCCCGAACGGCAACGAAGGCTGGGCCGACTTCCGACGCACAGACTATCCTGCTCTCGAAGGCATGTACGACATTGAGACAGGAACCGTTACCAACACATCTGGCGACCCGGTTCTTGACCATCACCTCATCAAGCGACTCCTCTATCCCAATAGCGAAAGCCAAAATCAGTACTATCAGAACAATGCAGAACTGCAGGAAAAGAACCGGCAGAGCATGCGACTTTGGTGGGACGTCGACGACACGATGGACGACAACGGCAACAGAAAGACCTACAACAACTTTAGATAAATATCATTCTAAATACACTCATTATGAATTTAAAACATCTTTCTCTCTCGGCAGTCATCTTGCTGGCAGCCTCAACGACAAGCTTCGCCCAGCAACCCTTCAATGTATGCTGCCATCCTCAAGACATCAAGGACTGGACTCCAGGCTCTAATCCCGATGACGCGTTCAATGTATCAAAGGTGCCTTTACAAACACGCTTCAAGGAACCAACCTTGATGAAAGCAAATGCCAATCAATTCTATGAAGGACAGATTTGCAACTCTACTATCCTCTACCCAACTTGTTCACTCTGCCCGTCGCAAGGTGAGTTGGGTAACTTCCTCGGCTATCAGCCAACCTATTGGCAGTACATGGATAAGTTGGTCTATTGGGCTGGTGCAGCTTCGGAGGGTATTATCAACATTCCACCTGCTGGATCTACCGATGCGGCTCACCAAAGCGGTGTTAAATCATTAGGTAACATCTTCTTCCCACCTGCAGCTTTCGGTGGCACGCAGGTCTGGGTTCGTGAGATGTTGGCTCAGGAAGGCGGCCACTATCCAATGGCTATCAAACTCTATGAAATGGCTAAATACTACGGTTTCGACGGATGGTTCATCAACGAAGAAACTGGTGGCGGTTCACAAAGTGAGTGGGAAGCCTTCTTTCGCGAGTTCTACGCCGCAGCAATGGCAGACGATCCTAACACCCAGATGGAGCTGCAATGGTACAATGCCTCACGCACACCCAACACCGGCATCCTCAAGACGCACATCAACACATCGCAGTTCGTGGAGTACGGCGCCGTGAAAGACTATCGCGGCTATGCTGATCAACTCGGCTGCACCGAAGCACAGACTTTCTCGAAGATATACGCAGGTATCGAGTTGGCACAAGCAGGTCACTTAGGTTGGACATCAGCTCTGAACAGCGCCATGCCCACTACAGGTCATGTAGGTTCGCTCGACCTCTTCTGCCCTGAAACAAAGATATGGGAAGATCCTGCAAAGAGAGCCTTCAAGTCGGCAAGCGATTGTCACGGCGAAACTGCTTACCCCATTGCAAAGACCGTATTCGACAATGAGGAGGATATGTGGGTAAATACCAATTCCGACCCGACAGTTGTTCCCTCAAGCGGTTTCCCTGGCGTGTCAAGTCGAATCTTGGAACGTTCTGCAATTACATCTATGCCGTTCGTAAGCGACATGGCCGTAGGTAATGGTAAGCATCGCTTCGTAAATGGTGAGATAAGGGGTACTATGGATTGGTATCACTCTGGCATGCAAAGTGTGCTGCCAACTTGGCGATGGTGGATTGAGAAGAGTAACGGACTTTCGGTCTCAATCGATTGGGATGACGCTTGGAATGTAGGCTCAAGCTTCAAGATTTCAGGCACACTGTCATCGGGCAGCCATTTAGTTCGTCTATATAAGACGCAGATTCCCGTGACAAATGGCGGCACCTTCCGTGTTGTCTACAAGTCGTCTAGGCGTTTAACGATGCAAGCAAAACTCTCCACCGAAAGTTCAACAGAACCAGATGTGACATTATCAGGCGAAACGACGACAGTAAACGGATGGACTATTTGCGACTTCGATCTCTCCTCTCTCAACGGTAAGACGATCTATATGCTTGGCTTCAGCATCAAAGCCGCTGCTGCATTGTCAAACTATTCACTCAATATCGGTCAGGTTGCAGTCCTGCCCGCAGACTATTCGCCAGCCCCTGTGGTAATAACAGACTTGTCTACAACAAGCGTTTTGGGCGAAGAGAGAGGTGATATACGCGTCACTTGGAAATACAATTGGACGAACGATTTCGACCACTTCGACATCTATACGCAAACGATGGACGGCACAAAGAAACTTGTCGGACAGACTCGCGACGAAGGTTTCTACATTCCCAGTTTTGAAAGAAATGGCTCCGACAGCTATGTTTCCGTACTTGTAGTGCCCGTCATGAAAGACGGTGTGGAGCAACCTGCAAACGAGCTTCAAGTGAATTATCCTGCTCCTGCAGCTCCAAAAGTAACTTATTCCGTCGCTCCAAAGAGTTACGTTTTGGTTGGCGAGGCAGTTACCGTAACAGCCAATTGTACAGGTCATCCGACAAGCTATCTTTGGACGCTTCCCGAAGGTGTGAGCCTCGTTTCAGGAGGTCTGACAGAGCAGTCTGTTGTGGTCAAGTCGAATACGGAAGGTAAGATAACACTCACGGTTGCTGCCACCAATGAAGTTGGCACAACAGAGTACTCTGCAGAAGCTTTCGACGTCTTTGCAGACGCCGCTGCACAGAACTCCGTTTACAACATTATCAGGGGAAAGACTGTAGTCAGCTTCAGCGGCTCGACCAATTCCACTGAAGTGCCCAACAAGATTATCGATGGTGTGACCAACCCCTCGGCGACCTCTTCCAAGTGGTGCAACATATCTCCCGATAATGAAGTCGTGTTTGATGCGGAGGGAGCTTATCGCATTTACGGGTTCGTCATATACGATGGCAATGCAGGTCCCGAGTCTGGTGTTGACCAAATCGACACTTACACTATCGAGTTGTCACAAGACGGTATCAACTGGCAAACTGTTGTTGACAACCACACACCTGGCAACGAGAAGATTTCAATCAAGAGCGACTACATAGCTCCCGTGAAAGCCCGCTATGTCCGACTGCGTCCACATGTGAACGGAACACTTCGCATCTGGGAATTTGAAGTGTATGGTAAGGAGGACAACAACCTGACGATGACTATCGAACCCAAGGAAACGAAACTCTTTGCCGGCGAAAGCAAGAACATCACAGTCCATTATGATTTGGGTGGCGACAAGCGAGAGGAATATTTTGTCTGCACTGCAAAGTCCGCTACAGGTAATGCCACCATCGGAGAGATTACGGAGAATGTGAAGGAACAGACTTTCACGGTTCCCATTTATGCTGGTCTCGCATTCGGAAACGACGACATCACCATTACCATCAACAATGGTGGAGCTTACCAGGAACGCACACTTTCCTTGACAATAGACTCCGATACCCAGCCCAACATCCTTGCAGGAAAGACGGCTAAAGTGCGCCATTTCCAGGCCGACTACTCTTATGAGGCAGCCTACAACGAGTACAATATCAGCACACTTACCGATGGAGACAAAGCCTCAGAAGGTCTTTTGGAGATTGAAGACTTCTCCACTCATAAGCGCGACCTTTGGGCTATCTTCGAGGCACCGACTGCTGAGGGATGGAACATCGCCAAGGTGATCATCTATCTGCCCGACAATAACTTCGGCGAGAACGACAACGGAAATGAAGGAACGGTAACCAAGACCATAGAAATCTGCGTGGGTAACGACCTCTCATCGATGCAGAGCATCAAGACTTTCACAGATCTGGACGGCGTTTCCAAACTTTCGTACATCCTGCCGGAATACAAGAACACGAAGTACCTCGCCATCGTATCAACCCTCAACGCTTACTTCTATCCCTCTATGGCAGAGGTCGAGGCATACGAACAATTCGAGGAGGCCATCGCTCTAAGCGGAGCTGTGGATATCTCGAACTGGGCTGACGATGTACTTGCGGAAGGCACTCCCGTGACAAGCTACACGGATGCAACGCTCGACAATCAAGGCTGGTGCCTCTTCACTCCGGAAGTCAGACAGGCTGGTTCGCTGCCGATTGTGAACGGAAAGCTGACCACGAACAGCGGCATCGAATATACCATCAACCCTGCTGCCAAGAATGCTTTGGTACTCAAGACTGCCAACACCGCAAAGATGCTTGAGTTTACGAATCCCGCCAACTGCGAAGAGCTCTACTTCATCGTCATTTCGGCAGAAGGAGCATCTACCCTGAAGGCTGCGGTCAACTATGAAGACGGCACTTCGGAGCCTGCCCGACAGTTCTCGGTAAGCGACTGGTATAGCGGCAGCTCTGGTCAGGGCGAAGCTATCTACGGTCTCGACCGCATCAAGCGCGGCAGCGGCAACGGTTACAGCGCCGACCAGTTCGACGGACGCACCAACTTCCGCATCTTCGAATACACGCTTTCCGCAGACAAGAGCAAACGTACTAAAGGCATCACATTCACTTCCATGACATCGGGCAAGATACCCACCATCCTCGGCATTGCCAAGAAGGGCTTCAAACCAGCCAATCCCGATGCCATCGAGAAGACTGAAGCTTCTGGTTTGAAAAAAATAGTTGGCATCTATTCTTTGGACGGCCAGAAACTGAATGGACTGAAGCGTGGCGTCAACATTATCCGCTTTGAAGATGGAACGGCAAAGAAGATCTTGGTGAAGTAAACTCGCAGCAGACTTGATCTGCAAACTGAAAACGATAAGCCCCGCCGTTCTAAATCAGACGACGGGGCTTTCCTTTTGGATTTCGCTCGCAAGATATAGAATAAAACCAGGCGTGCTTCGTTGGCAAACGTAACGTGTTAAGATGGGAAACTTAACGTGTGATGTTTGCAAAGTTCACGTGTGAAAATGGCAAACTTCACTGCCGATGTTTTGAGACCTTACGCATTACACTTGCAACAATCACACTTTCAAGAAGATACGATTGCGGTAGAGAACATAGAGGAACAACCAGCAGACTGCGATATAAGCCACTTGAGTGAAGAAGGCTTGGGAATTCTCGGGCATCAATTTCACCAGTCCGCCAAAGAGTTTCTCCGAGGTATAGGAGAAGCGGATAAACCTTTGAGCGAGATAGATGGTGATGGAGTTCATGCCGATTACTGTAAAGAAGAGGGTCCACCTTCGCCATTCAAGCACATCTATAATAAAATAGAAGAGGGCGAACATCAGCACGGAATAGGCTCCCACAACCATCACAAACGAGCTCGTCCACATCTTCTTGTTGATGGGGAACACTTCGTTCCAGAGCAAACCTATTGCCAACAAAACAATGCCTGCAAGTATCATCCACAATACCTTCTTGCCAGGAGTCAGACCATTTCGTTTCGACTTCACCAATTCGCCTGTAAACATACCCAAAAGCGCTGTTCCGATAGCGGGAATAACACCCAGAATGCCTTCCGGATCGATGTTCCCATAATAGATTCTGCCTGGCAGAAGAATACGGTCCACATAGCCCACAAAAGAGCCTTGAGCACTGAAAATGTCCTCACCATTCCCGTCTGGAGCAGGGATGAAACCTGCTACAAGCCAATATCCGACGAGCAAAACAGCCGTGATTCCCACTCTTGTCTTCCAACCGGTATGTATGAAAATGAGTGCTGCAAACATCCAAGCCAAGCCGATTCGACCTAGAACGCTGGCATAACGAAGGGTCTCAAAGTCGAAGTCGAGCAGTCCATTATAGACAACTCCCAAGAAAACAAGCATCAGGCCACGAACGATGACTTTCCTATGGATTGCCCATTCAGAACGGCCATTCTGGCGTTGTTTTGCCAAAGAAAACGGGAAAGAAATACCTGCAATGAAGAGGAAAAGCGGAAAGATGGTGTCGTGATGGCGAAGGCCGTGCCATTCAACGTGATCCATCTGCTCGGCTAAAGCCTGAGTAAACGGGCAGGGGAACCACTCGGCAAGGGCGATAAGAAGGGCCGCACCACCCATTATAAACAACATATCGAAGCCTCGAAGGGCATCAATCGACATTAATCGGTCTGTTTTCACGTTTTTCATTTTAGTTTTTGGTTTTATAGATTACGAATTTTGACTTTTCTTGGACTTTTAGTACCTGAACGAACTTCCTCCTGCAAACTCTCGAAGCAGACTTGAAGGGGGAACCTGATCGCCAGGAATGTCTCGGAAATATGCCATAAATTTACGCAAACGAGATGCCTCGGCATACTCGATAGCCCTTTCCGGGACCTGCTCCAAGATGGGCACAACCTGTTCGCGAATCACGCCTAACTCGTAAAGAAGAGCACTATTGAACGTCGCATCAGCAAGTTTCTGGAAAGGGAATATCCATTTCTCCTCGCCGGAACTGACACTTGGAGCACGTTTGATGGTCTCTAATGCAGAATAACCACGATGCTTATAGTCGCGAAGAATGCGGCGAAGCAAGCGGATATCGGCAGTAGGAATGTGGTTGTGGTCGTCGAGCTGAATGGTTGTGAGGGTAGAGACATAGATGCGGAACTTCTTCTCTTCAGGTATCTGTTGCGTCAGAATCGGGTTGAGAGCGTGATTGCCTTCAAGGATAATGACATCTTCAGGACCGATCTTCAACTTCCGTCCCTCGAAAACTCGTTTTCCGGAAGGAAAGTCATAACGCGGAAGCTCCACCTCTTCGCCGTTCAACAACTCGTTCATCTGCTTGTTGAAGAACGTCGTATCTACTGCCCCGATACATTCAAAGTCGTATTCTCCGTTTGCGTCTTTTGGCGTATCAACACGATTGACGAAATAGTCGTCTGTGCTGATGGTATGGGGACGCAAGCCGCAAGCCATCACAAGGATAGCTAACCGTTTTGCCGTCGTTGTCTTTCCGCTACTGCTTGGGCCGGCAAGCAAGACGATGCGGGCACCTCTTTCCGCTATCTCGTCAGCAATATCGCTAAGTTTCTTCGACTGTAAAGCCTCGCTGACATTGATGAGATCCGTAGCATAGCCTTCCTTAACGGCGTAATTGAGTTCGCCTACTGTTCTGACGCCAAGTATTTCCTGCCATCTGTGATGCTCGATAATCACGTCGAGCATCTTCTTGCTCTGCTCCATTATCTCTTCCAACTGAGAAGGGTCCTTCTGCGATGGGGCACGAAGAAGCATGCCATCATAGAACTTGATGAGGTCGAACAAATGAATCTGGCTGGTTCGAGTAAGCAGACAACTGTAGAAATAATCGACAGTATCGCCCAGCTTATAATAATATGTATAGAGGTCATCCTGGCTTTCCAACAACTGAACCTTGCTCTTCATGCCTCGCTTCTCGAACATCTCGATGGCCTCTTCTATAGGGCATTGAATGCGATGGATGGGCATATCGGCATCGATTATCTCCTGCATACGACGCTTGATGCGAAGGATATCCTCATCCTCGACAGGACGATCCAGCCGAAGCTGACAATAATAGCCACGACAAACAGAACCTCCGATAAGCAGTTGTGCACCAGGATAGGTGTCCTCAACGGCCTTCGCAAGGATGAAGAAGAGCGTTCGCGTATAGGTTCGCATTCCGCTTGGGGAAGAGAGCGACAGGAACTCCACATCTTTATTATTATAGAAGCGGTAGTTCATGCCCTGCACTTTATTGTTGACGCGAGCCGCTACAGGACCGTAATCCATGTGGAAGTTCGCCAGTGCAAAGGCATCATAGAGATTGCTGCCGAAGGGAACACTTATTCTCTTTCCATTGTTGCGACAGCGTATTCTAAGTTCGTTTGCCATGATATTTCGTAAGGTTGAGATTTTCGAGTTTAAAACTAAAGATTCAGAGTTGCCATCAATTCCTGCATACCTTCGCTCGCGCCCTTCATGATGTGGTGCACTTCCTCATCGCTGTTCCATGCGACAGGTTTGGGGTCGATGAGATAAATGGGTGTGCCTGGAGGAACGCAACGGGTCAGTCCTGCAGCGGGATAGACGTTAAGACTGGTACCGATGACTATGAGCAAATCCGCTTTCGCACATTCCTCGACAGCTTTATCTATTTCAGGAACAGCTTCGCCAAACCAGACGATGAAAGGACGAAGCTGACTTCCGTCGTCAGCAAGGTCGCCCATCTTCACTTCATAATGTTCTGGGTCGAGCGTCTTGATATAGCGAGGGTCATTAGGCGACCAACTGCTCGTCACCTTCACCAGTTCGCCATGAAGATGTATGACATAACTGCTGCCTGCCCGTTCGTGCAAATCATCCACATTTTGCGTCACGACGGTTACTGCATGCTTGTCTTCAAGCTTTGCCACGAGTTCATGTCCGAGGCATGGTTTCACGTCGAGCAATTGCTTGCGACGCACATTATAGAACTCTGTTACAAGTTCAGGATTGCGTGCCCAACCTTCTGGAGTGGCAACATCCTCCACGTTATATTGATCCCACAATCCGCCGTTATCACGGAATGTGCTGATGCCACTTTCTGCGCTCATGCCTGCTCCTGTCAAGACTACGATTCTCATATTTCCCACCATTTTACGTTAAAGATATGCAAATATAGCAAAAAAAATGAAGCGAATGCTTAAAGAGTGGAGAAAATGTTTTAATTTTGCTGCGCATTTTAAATAATTACGTTTTATATATGGACAAAATCAGTTATGCTTTGGGGCTCGGAATAGGGCAACAGATAAAAAGCATGAACATAGAGAACTTCAGCATTGAGGACTTTGCGAAGAGCATCACAGATGTGATGGAAGGCAAAGAAACCGCCTTCTCAAGCCGCGAAGCACAGATCATGCTGCAAGAGTATTTCACAAAGAAGCAGAAGGAAGAGGCTCAGGCACACATTGCTGAAGGCAAGGCTTACCTCGATGCGAATGCCAAGAAGGAAGGTGTGACCGTCACAAAGAGCGGCCTGCAGTACGAGGTTTTGCAGGAAGGAACGGGCAAGAGCCCTAAGGCTACCGATACGGTTCGCTGCCATTATGAGGGACGTCTGCTCGACGGAACCGTCTTCGACAGCAGCTATAAACGTGGCGAACCTGCCGACTTCGGACTGAATCAGGTCATTACTGGCTGGACCGAAGGCGTTCAACTGATGAAGGAAGGTGCTAAGTTCCGCTTCACCATCCCATACCTGTTGGCTTATGGAGAACAAGGAGCTGGAGCAAGCATACCGCCTTTCAGCACTCTCATCTTCGACGTAGAACTTATAAAAGTATTGTAACTAAATCTTAATTCATAATTAAAACAACACAAACATGAAGAAATTTTCAATTCTGGCAGCCGTTGCTTTGGCTGCTATTCTGTGGAGCTGCGGCAATGGCGCTCCCAAAGCTAACCTGAAGGACGACGTTGATACACTGACTTATGCAGTTGGTGTGGCACAGACTCGTGGCCTGAAAGAGTACATGACTCAGCGCATGAATGTCGACACGACCTATATGGACGAGTTCTTCAAGGGTCTGAAAGAAGGTGCAAACGCTGGCGACAACAAGAAGAAGGCAGCCTACTATGCTGGTATTCAGATGGGTCAGCAGATCGCTCAGCAGTGGATTCCTGGCCTCAGCTACGAGATTTTCGGCGAAGACAGCACTCGCACAGTCAGCCTTCAGAACCTCCTGGCAGGCTTCATTTCTGGTGCTAACGGCAAGGACTGCATGATGACTGTTGACGAAGCAGAGCAGACAATGCAGACTATGATGCAGACCGTCAAGGCCAGAGTGATGGCTGAAAAGTATGGCGACTGGAAGAAAGAGTGCGAAGACTACATGGCTAACATTGCCAAGAAGGAAGGCATCAAGGAACTCGGCGACGGCATTTACTACGAGGTTATCACAGAAGGCAATGGTGCCGTTCCTGCTGACACCAACAGAGTTAGCGTCAACTACGAAGGCAAGCTCCTCAACGACACCATCTTCGACAGCAGCTACCAGCGCGAAGAACCCGCTAAGTTCCGCTGCAACCAGGTTATCCCAGGTTGGACAAAGGCTCTGACAAACATGCCTGTAGGTTCTACTTGGATGGTTTACATTCCTCAGGAACAGGCTTACGGCGAGCGTGAAGCCGGCAAGATCCTGCCTTATTCTTGCCTCATCTTCAAGATTGAACTTCTCGGCATCGAGTAATCTGGAACCAAAATGAAGAAGTTTATCCTGTTTGCACTCTGTGCCTGCATTTCTCTGGGCATGAGTGCTGCAAAGAAGAACACAAAGAAGAAGAAATCAAAGGAACCCGTTGAAGTGGTCGATACCGTGAGCATCGACACCTTCAGCTACTTCTTTGGCCGCGCCAACTCCAATGGTCTGAAGGGCTTCCTGGTTCAGCGCATGGGTATTGACACAACCTACGTTGCCGACTTCCTGAAAGGCTTTGAGCAACTGACGCTCACCGAAGCCGACAAACGCGAGAAGGCTCGTCTGGCCGGCATCGAGATTCGTCAGCAAGTGGAGCAGCAGGTTTATCCCGGAGCCTCCAAGCAAGTG
>JAGCFN010000162.1 GCA_017650085.1 Bacteroidaceae bacterium
GGTGCCAAACTGACTATTACTGTTGTTAAAGACATTGACGCAGATGGCATTAGCACCGTTGTCGAAAAAACTCCAATAAAGAATAGCCATGCATATAATCTTGCCGGACAGCGCGTTAATAACCACACCAAGGGTATTATCGTGAAGAATGGTAAGAAGCAAATCGTTAAATGAGAAGATTGTCATTAGCTATAGTGGCGATGCTGTTTGGCATCGCCACTATCTATTCTCGTCCGGCTTACCGAGGGACAATTCAGGTGTCCCAGCCAGACGGTTCCACTGTCACAATCCGGTTGGTTGGTGATGAGTATCTTCATTACAACACAACGGAAGACGGCTATTCGCTGGTGCGTTGTGACGATGGCAGCTATGTATATGCATCGCTGGATGACGATGGTCAGTTGATTCCCACTACGCTGGTCGCACATGATGCTGGCGAGCGTACGAAGGAGGAACGTAGCTATGTGGAGAGAGTAGGGCGGTTGAGGCCGCAGCTAACGGAAAAAATGGCGCAAATGCGCAAACGCAACCAGACTTCTCGTGCTCGTACGCTTGGCCAGCGTCGCGGAGCCTATTATGATTATTCATCGTTTCGGGGACTGGTTTTGCTTGTGGAGTATAACGATTGCCCCTTCCGTTACAGCGACTATGCTGAAGTCATGGACGGAATGATTAATGACGATAACTATAGGGGCACAAGTCGCACCAACTTCAGTTATTCTGGAACAAGCGTGCGTTGCACAGGTAGCATGCGCGACTATTACCGCGACAACTCCAACGGTGTGTTCGTTCCAACTTTCGATGTGGTTGGACCTGTGAAGGTGAACCGCAGTCAGTATTATGTCCGGTCCTCGAGGAATGCTACCCAACTGATGGTTGATGCCTGTACGGCTGCAGATTCGTTGGTTAACTTCAGTGACTATGATGTTGACGGTGACGGTGTAGTTGACATGATATACTTTATCTTCTCCGGCTTAGGGTCTTACATTGAAGGTAACGACAGTCGCCTTTTGTGGCCTCATCAATATGACATCAGCTATGAGCGTCATGTGAACAAAGACGGTGTACGTCTGGGGCGTTATGCCTGCTCTACAGAACTTTTTGGTTCAACGGAATGGAGTGTACTTGAGGGTATCGGCACTATGTGTCACGAGTTTAGCCATGTACTTGGTTTGCCAGATTTCTATGATACTGGCAATCAATATGATGACGAGTGCGTGACTCCCGATTCGTGGTCGGTGATGGCAAATGGTGCCGACTATAATTATGGACGCACACCTTGCAACCTTTCGCTCTTCGAACGTTATGCTTTAGGTTTTGCCACACCACAGGTTATTACCGAGCCGAGCATGCTTAGATTGGAAGCTCTCCATACAAGTAACAGCGGATACAGACTGAATACGCCTGTTAAAAAGGAGTTCTTTATCATCGAGAATCGACAGAAATCTAAGTGGGATGCCCAACTTCCAGGTCATGGTATGCTCATTTTCCGTGTGGATTCCACCAACGCTTCGGCCTGGGAATATAATACCGTGAACGACAATCCTGCCCATCCCTATTATGAGCTGATACGCGCTGGTGGCGTAAAGTCCGATGCATACAGTGCCTCCATTGGGTTAGCCAGCGATCCGTTCCCTGGTACAAAGAACATGAAGACCATCAACAATGAGACTACGCCTAACTTGAAGACTTGGGCAGGAAAGCTTTCGTTGCTGGGATTCCGCGATATCAAAGAGCGTTCTGGCGTAATCACTTTTGAGGCGTACAATGTGAACGTGCTGACCTCTATTAGCTTTGAAAGTGACAGTTGTACGATTGCCGTAGGAAATTCGCTGCAGCTCATGACGGTATGCATTCCCGAATCAGCACCTTACACGCTTAGATTCACTAGTGACAATGAAATGGTGGCTGAAGTAAACGACGAAGGTGTAGTGACGGCTTTGAGTGAAGGTGTTGCCCAAATCACGGTAATTGCCAATGATACCTTGACGGCTACATGTACTGTGACTGTAACACAACTTAATGAAGTTCCTGACATCGCATCATTCCGCGCAATGGATGAAGGCACTGAGGCTCTCCTTACGCTTACGGATGCACAAGTGCTCTATATCTATGATGGTGACATTTATTTGCGTGACGCTTCAGGAAGTATTGTGCTACGAGGAACTGGCATCGAGGTAAGCAGGAACGATGTGCTGAATGGCAATATCTATGGCAAGTTGACTTATGGCAATCTTATGCCCCAGTTTACACCTGTCAATGGAACTGCAGTAGTGAAAGACCTTTCTGCTGTCAGCGGTGAGGCTCCCCAGCCGACCATTCTCTTTGCTGATGAACTCACTACCGACCACTATTGTGACTTGGTATTGGTGCAGGGACTGACACTTGTGCGCGAAAGTGGCGTCTTCGCTGTAGTGGGTGAGAATCGTGTGCGCCTTTGGAATAAGTTCCAGATAAAGTCGCCCAAAATCAGTTTGCCTTCGAATATTACAGACAAATACTATGACGTAACTGCCATTTATGGCACCGATGTTGTCAATGGCAATGTTGTTGACGAGTTTTATGTCCTCAACTCACCTGTTGAAGGCCTTGATCCGGATGCCATAAATACTATTACTGCCGATGAGAAAGCAGTTGGCTTCAGTTATAACTTGGCTGGTCAGCGAGTTGGAAAGGACTACAAAGGTATCGTTGTGAAGGACGGGAAAAAGTTCTTCCAAAAGTAGTTTGAACAATACTTTGTGCGTTTGCACAAGTTCATGAATCAGGGGGCGGATCGAAAGGTCTGCCCCCTGATTTGTTTGTGATATTAAGGTGAATGCAAAACGTCTCCAACCTAATTGCTCAACGTGGCGTGCCTAAACTGCAAACGTCACGTGTGTAATTGGCAAACTTCACGTTTGATGTTTGCCATCTTCACACGTGATCTTTGCAATCATCACGTGAGTTGTTTCTCGGGATGATGTGTCGCAAAAGAAAAGCCCCCTGCAGATCGTGTCTGCAAGGGGCTTTCGCTTATGTGGTTCTTGTTCTCTTTAGAAGAAGATGTAACGCTTGTCGCTGATGTTTGCATCCTGCATGAGTTCGCCTTGGAAGTTGCCAAGTGAACGTGCGACGCTTTGCTGGAGTCTCTGTTCTTCTGCCTTTTTGTCGAACTTCTCTTCAGTCTTCTTCTGGTCGAGCACTTGATAAGCATAGACAGCAGCCTTGCCCTTGATGCCAGACTTGAAGTCACCCTTCTTGGCCTTGCTTACCGATCCGCTCAGTGCAGGTTCGCTAGCACCAATCTTCGATACGAAAGCATTGCTCATGAAGGTGATGCGGTTGATAGTGTCCGTAACGGCACCTTCAATTTTTGCCACGTCTGCTATGCTCTTCACGCCTTTCAATTTCTCCTGAAGCATAGCAGCCTTCTTATCCTTCATCACTTCACCAGTCAGGAAGGTGCGAATCTGTTCGTCATCCCAAGGCAGATATCCTTTCTTGTGAATGCCTGCGAGAGTGATGACAAGCATGTGGTCGTTGTCGCCACACTCATAGAGAGGTGATACGTCGCCAACCTTTGTCTTGTCGTCGAAGATCCAGCGAAGAGCATCACGTGTGCTGCGAACATTGGCAACATTGTGCTCTGTGCTGCTTAAGTTGTTGCGTGTCTGGACGGTATAGCCAGCCTGAGCTGCATTAGCCTCGATGTCTTCTGCCTTTGGATTGCCTGCCAAGAAACTGCTGAAGTCGTTGTATGCCTTGCCGTAAGTTTCCTTGCTGAAGTCCATAGCGCGCTTGATGACAGCAACATCATACTTGGTAACGATATTGCGACGATCAGTAATCTGAGTGATGATGACACCCTGACCGTCAAGCACAATCTTGTTGTTGCTGCCAACTGCTGCATTGCTGATAGTGCTGATGAACTTGCGGTTGTTCTCGTCGATAGACTGACCTTCGTACTGACTGCTGGTGATCCAAGTCTTGGTGGCAGGCTGGTCGTACTTCTTGGCAATAGTGTCGAAATTGGCACCTGCTGCGAGAGCGTTCATGATGCTGTCTGCAGTCTTCTCGATGGCAGCCATGTCATTGCCAGGAGCGGCAATCTGACGTACCTCGACAGAATCAGGAAGGCTGACCTTGCCAATGAGGCGAACGATGTTGATAGTGTTGTCGTGTTCGTGTACAAAAGGACCTACCTGAGCACCAACTCCCATCGAGTCGAGCTTCTCAGCTATGTCGTGAGGCAGAGCCTTTGCGCTGATGGGCAGCACGCTGTAGGGAACCTGGCTTGCAGCCTCGCGAACAGTCTTGGCGGGATCTGCACCTTCTGCGAGAGCCTGTGCATAGCCTTCCATCTCTTTCTGCAGGTTTGCCTTATCAGCATCACTTGCTGTGACATTGATGTCGATGTACTTGATGTCACGAGTCTCCTGATCAGTGCGGAACAATTCCTTCAACTCTTCGTACTTAGCCTTGAGTTCGCTGTCCTCAACCTTCACGTCGTCATCCTTGATGCTGGTAAAGGGGAGAGCTGCCATGTATATGTCAGTCTCGTTAGTGCGACCATCAAAACTTGCCTGAGCAGCAACAGGATTGCTAACCATCAAGCCATTCAGCAGAGCCTGATACTTGTTGTTCAGAGTCTGACGACGAATGGTCTTCTCGATGAATTTCCAATAGTTGTTCATCTGCTGGTACTGTTCCTTTATCTCGCTGCTGAGGTCAGGATTGGTCATAACCTCGTTGTACTGATTCAGGAACTGCTTCAACGCATTTACGTCGAATGTGCCTTGTGCTGTACGGAAGGGAGTCTGTGCAAGCATCGGGTTGCGACCACTGTTGATGATGTCCTGAATCTCAGCGTCTGTGACGGTGATGCCAAGCTTCTCGCACTCGTGCTCCATGACCTTGTCGTTGACAAGTGTCTGCCAAACTTGGTCGCGCATCATGGAAAGCTGGTCGTCAGACAAAGTGTTGACACCTTGCGTGAACTTCACAACGTCGGTATACTCCTCGACTTGTGCGTTGAACTCCTGTACGTTAATTTTGTCGCCATAGATTTTGCCGACACGTTGGTGGCGCTCAGTCTGCGTGTAAGAGAGAGAGCGCACAAACTCTTCGGCGATGAAAGCAAACAGAGCAAGGCCGACCGTAAATATAAGGATCTTGCCTCTGTTGCGGATTTTTTGTAATGTTGCCATTTGTTATTTATGATTTGTTTATTTATTGTTCGCTTAAAGCGCACAAAGGTACGCATTTTTTTTCATATAATAGGTATTTGTATGAAGAAAATGTGTATTTCCTGCTGCGTTTTTGCTTTTCGACTGCCACAACAGGTCCTTTGTTTATGCGTTCAGTCCTCCAACAATTGCTTCAGGAAGGCATCAAGGTCTTCCTCAAGTCCGTCGAGCAATGTCGTATCGAGCATAACTGTTTCTTCACTGTCGATGATGACCAGGTCCTGCAGAGTCTCATGATCTTCGTCGATAAGGACGAAACTGAATGGTTGCATGACGCTCATCTTCTCGATGTTCGGACGCATGTTTTCGATGCAACTGCGCAAGATAGGCACAATGTCTTCGTAGAATTTCTCGTCTGAACTTTTGATCCACTCTTCAACTACGCAACGGTCAAGTTCCTCGTCATCGTCGTTGTAAGTGCGTATCTCCCCAGTGTAATTGCTGACCAGGAGATGAATGTCCGTCATGACTGGTTCAGCCTCGGCGGGAAACTTTGCGATAACCTTGCGCAGAGTGCGCTCAATCTGTTGGATTGTCTGTTTGCTTGCTTCCATAGGATTATAGATTTCTTCCGTGACATTGTTTGAACTTCTTGCCGCTGCCACAAGGACATGGGTCGTTACGGCCTGGCAGGTTTTCACGACGGATGGGTTGTACGGGCTGACGGTCTCGCGTGTCGCGTGCAGCAGCTTGTTGCATTCCTGCATCGGTCAACTCTCCGCGTGACTCTTGCAGACGAGGTTGTTCGCGGCGTGGCATCTCTTGCTGAGGTGCTCCTTGTATTTGCAGTTCCGGTATCATGGCTCGCATGATGATGGATACGGTTCGGTCGTTGATTTGGTTGATCATGTCGTCGAACAACTTGGCACTCTCCAACTTGAAGATGAGCAAGGGATCCTTCTGCTCGTAGCTTGCATTGTGTACACTGTGTTTGAGTTCGTCAAGCAGTCGCAGGTTCTCCTTCCAAGCATCATCAATGATGTGCAGGATAATAGCTTTGTGGAATGCTGTCACAACAGAACGTGACTGGCTTTCGTAAGCTTCTTTCAGGTTCGACGGAATGTTGTACTGGCGGTTGCCGGCAATGACGGGGACCATAAGGTTCTCGTACATACTGCCTTGCGGGCTTTCGTAGATAGTCGTTACAACCTTGTTGGCGTTGTTCATCATGATTTCCTGCTTCTGCTGGAAGCGTTCAAGCACCTTTTGGTATGCCAGTTCTGCCACATCGTCAAGCTTCATCGTTTCGAACTGCTCGGCAGTAAAGGGAACTTCCATCGCCATGATTTCGAGGAAACGCAAGCGGCAACCTTCATAGTCGTTGTTCTCGAGGATGTTGCAGACACGGTCCCAAATCATATTGCTAATGTCCATACCGAGACGTTCGCCTATGAGAGCATGACGACGCTTCTCGTAGATGACCGTACGCTGCTTGTTCATAACGTCGTCGTACTCAAGCAGGTTCTTACGGATGCCGAAGTGATTCTCCTCGACCTTCTTCTGTGCGTTCTCGATACTGCGAGTAATCATGCTGTGCTCAATCATCTCGCCATCCTTGAAGCCAAGGCTGTCCATCACTCTGGCAATACGCTCGCTGGCGAAGAGTCGCATCAGTTTGTCCTCGATGCTGACAAAGAAGACACTACTTCCCGGGTCACCTTGACGACCGGAACGTCCGCGCAACTGACGGTCCACACGACGGCTCTCGTGACGTTCTGTGCCGACGATGGCCAGGCCACCTGCTGCTTTCACTTCAGGCGAGAGCTTGATATCCGTACCACGACCTGCCATGTTGGTGGCGATGGTTACGGTGCCGAGCAGTCGTTCTTCTGTCTTTATGAGTTCAAGAGCTTCGCGAGGCTCGCGCTTCTCCTTCTTGGCAGCTTCTGCCTCGATGCGTGTCTGATAGCTTATAGCTGTGCTCTTTTCGTTGAAGGCACGTCCGTCTGTTGCAACATAGACGGTACCCATAGCACTCTGACCTGCCAGAGCCACGATGTCTGCTTCCTTTTGGTGCAGTTTCGCGTTCAATACCTGATGAGGTATCTTGCGCATCTGGAGCATCTTTGACAGCATCTCGGAGATTTCGACACTTGTCGTACCAACAAGGACAGGACGCCCACTTGTTCGCATCAGTTCGACTTCTTCGATGACGGCTTTGTACTTCTCGCGTTGTGTACGATAGACGCGGTCGTTCATGTCCGTACGAACTACAGGACGGTTCGTTGGAACCTCCACTACATCAAGCTTGTAGATGTCCCAGAACTCGCCAGCTTCCGTGACAGCCGTACCCGTCATACCAGCCAATTTGTGGTACATGCGGAAGTAGTTCTGCAGGGTGATGGTGGCGTAAGTCTGTGTGGCAGCTTGTACCTGAACATGTTCCTTTGCTTCGACAGCCTGATGCAAGCCGTCGCTCCAACGACGGCCTTCCATGATACGGCCTGTCTGTTCATCGACAATCTTGACTTCGCCGTCCTGGATGACATACTCGTCGTTGAGGTTGAACATTGTGTATGCCTTCAGCAATTGCTGTATGGTATGTACGCGTTCGCTCTTTGTAGCGTAGTCGTTGAAGATGCGGTCCTTTTCCTCAATCTTTTCTTCGTCGGTTTTGCCAGAGTGGTCAATCTGCGAGAGAATGGTTGCAATGTCGGGCAAGACGAAGAGTTCAGGGTCGTTCACTTGCGAAGCCAGCCATTCGTTACCCTTGTCAGTCAGTTCCACGCTGTTCAGCTTCTCGTCGACCACGAAGTAGAGCGGATCGGTTGCTTCGTGCATACGGCGGTTGTTGTTCTCCATGTAGATTTCTTCTGTGGAGAGCATGCCTGCCTTGATGCCCGGTTCGGAAAGGAACTTGATGAGGGGCTTGTTCTTCGGCAGAGCCTTATGGCTGCGGAAGAGCGCAAGGAAACCCTCGGCAGTCTTCTGCTTGTCGTTTGCTTCTGTGCCTTCCGTGATTTGCTTTTTCGCTTCGGCAAGATACTGAGTTGCGAGTTGTCTTTGAACGCCTACGAGACGTTCCACCAGAGGTTGATACTGCTCGAATTGTTGGTCGTCGCCTTTGGGAACAGGACCAGAGATGATGAGCGGAGTACGGGCATCATCGATGAGGACTGAGTCGACCTCGTCCACGATGGCGTAGTTGTGGGAGCGCTGCACGAGGTCCTTCGGGTCTTGTGCCATGTTGTCGCGAAGGTAGTCGAAGCCAAACTCGTTGTTCGTGCCGAAAGTGATGTCAGCGAGATATGCTTTGCGACGTTCTGGGCTGTTGGGTTGATGCTTGTCGATGCAATCGACGCTCAGGCCGTGGAACATGTAGATAGGTCCCATCCACTCCGAGTCACGCTTTGCCAGATAGTCGTTGACTGTGACAACATGGACGCCGTTGCCTGTCAAAGCATTGAGGAATACGGGGAGTGTGGCGGTGAGTGTCTTACCTTCACCCGTGAACATCTCGGCTATCTTGCCCTGATGCAGCACGGTACCGCCGAAGAGCTGCACGTCGAAGTGTATCATGTCCCACTTCAAGTCGTTGCCACCAGCAACCCAATGGTTGTGATAGATGGCTTTGTCATCTTCGATGTCCACAAAGTCGTGCGATGCAGCGAGGTCGCGGTCGAAGTCGTTAGCTGTGACTTCCACGTTCTCGTTCGTTGCGAAGAGTTCAGCAGTCCTCTTTACGATGGCGAATACTTCTGCACGCTCCTTGTCGAGAGCCTTTTCAAAGGTTTCGAGCACATCCTTCTCGAGTTTGTCAATCTGTGCGAAGATAGGTGCACGGTCCTGTATGTCGGTGCTTGGAATCTTATCCTTGAGCACTTGTATTTGCTCGCGCAGGTCTGCGACAGAGTCTTGTATGCGCTGTCTTATTGCTTTGGAGCGTTCGCGAAGTTCGTCGTTCGAGAGCGCTTGTATTTCGGGATATACCTGCAGCACCGCCTCTACCATGGGACGGTAGGCTTTCAGGTCGCGGCTTTTCTTGTCGCCGAAAAGTTTTACTAGAAACTTGGAAATGTCCATATATTATAATGTATAGTTCGTTGGTGTTATTTGGTGTTTTCAAACGTGACGTGTGATGTTGTCAATCATCACGTGTGTCGTTTGCGTTTGTCACGTTTGATGTTTGCATTTGTCACGTGTGATGTTTTAATTTTAATAGTTAAGCGGAGCTTGCGGACAGGCATTCGGAGCTCGGATGCGAAGTGCCTGTGCTACTGTGGGCGCCACTTGGTCGATGCTGACAGGAATCCGCACTTTCTCGGGCACGATGCCTGTTCCGAGGAAAAAGAGCGGGAAACTTAGGTACGACTCTCGGCTGAGCGATTGTTCGTGTGTGTCTTCGTTCTTCAGCTGCCAACCGGGAGAAACTTGTATGAGTATGTCGCCTGAGCACTTCGGATTGTAGGCGTTGCGGAGTTTGCTTATGCCGGGAGTGCCTGCACCAAGCGACAGTCGCTGACTTGTATAGACATCTTTCACACCGCTCAACTGGATGAGGAATGCGCTACAACGGTCGAGCACTTCCGTCAGGTTGAGATTGCGGTTCTCGATGAGCTTGAGGTTGAGGTAGAGTTGGTTGTCGATGGCAGTCTCAACATAATCGCCAGGTCCATAGACGGCGATGAGGTACATGTTGAGCAGCGCCTTCGCTTTTGTGATGGAGAAGAC
>JAGCFN010000163.1 GCA_017650085.1 Bacteroidaceae bacterium
ATGACGAGCCAGATAATATCGGGTGAGAGCGTAATGGACAGATGATTAGCATAGGCCTCGACGATGCTACAGTAGCAAGCGTCCTTACCCAAGAGCTTGAAGTTCTTTTCCTTAGAGAAGCTCGTTGCAATGATATGCTGTACATCCTTTGGTATCTGCTCTTCCGCAAGCCAGTACTCGGCAACGCTCTTGCCTGTGTACAGATAGTCAAAAAACTCGTCTATGGGGGTGATATGCTCATCAACAATGAAAGAGATGCTGCCTTTTTTGCGGGCAAGGATTTTAATAGGAAATTCTTCAGATGCCGCTGTCGTGGCGAGAGCAGGCAGAGTGTCGACGTTGGTCACGGCCTCGGTGCTGACTACGGTTTCGGTGCTATCCATCGACTCTGCTGCATCTGTTGTCGCCTTTTGTGCTGAAGGACGGCAGGCGGCAAATGTGACGAGGGCAATCAGGGTGGCGATGATGTTTTGCTTGTTCATGGTTCTATATCAATCAATCGGTTCGTATTGTCTGGTGGAGGTAAAGCGCGAGAAGGAAGTGACGCTTCTCGCCTGCTTGGGCGGCAGATTCTTCATCCTTTTCTTGTCGTAGACCACCTTGCCGTTCTTCCAGCTTTTCAAGATGAGCCATTCCATGGGTATCATCATGTCGCCCGTGCCCTCGAGGAAGACGATGTTGTACTCGTTGTTGCTCATGGCGTGAAGATAGATGTGGTAGAAGCCCATGACCCTGCGGTAGTCGAGATTTTCGAAAAGTTCGTTCATTGCTTTAATTCCGTAATAGGCGTAGGGCTCGAAATGAAAGCTTATGTCTGGATTGTTCTCTAAAAACGTCCATGTCGTCCGTATCAACTGGCTCAGAACCGAGTCTGCCAGTTCCTTTGAGTTGATGGTATAGATGGTGCCTCTCGTCTCGCTCTTCGGCTGGCGGGGCGAGATGGTATTCTCTCTTATGAGGAATTCCTTTTCGTTGTGATCCCAACTCTCTTTCTCAAAGGTGTAGGTGCTGTCGCAGTAAACGTAGAACTGGCGGCTGGTGATGCCTTTTTGTTTCAGGATAGGCTGGAGCAAAGCTGTGTATGCCGCTTTATTAAATGGCACCAAGTCTTTCATCTGCCTCCAGACACTGTCAGGCGTGTATTCATAGCGGAAATGGCCAAACCCCTTCGACATCAACGGGCTTCCGTCGTTGTTGGCTAAAGGGTCGTAGCGGAAGGTGATGATCTCAGGTGCACCGTAATACTGCACTTCCCTTTGGCGCTGCCAGGTCTGCATGGTGTCGCCGCTCTGGTATTCTCCTAATGCGATAGTATAACGAACGCTGTCCGTGCCATTTCGGTGGTATTCCCATGTGTAGCTTTCCTTGGCTTCGTCGGTGAGTGCTTTGCGGGTGTTGCGAACGATATTGTATATCCGGTTCCCCTGCTCGCAACGCTCTTTCCAGACGCTGTCTATCCTCTGGTTCCGCTCATCCCTCTGGGGATCGCCCGTTGGGGAAGTGGGCTCAAAGTCGTTCATCAGGGAGCAGAAAATGCTGACGGTCTTGTGTAGCTTCCCGTCATAATAATAGGAAACCTGTCCGCTTCCTCCCAGCGCTGCCACCTTACTCACAAGGCTGTCAATCTTCGGATTGCCTTTCAGGCGCTCCTGGAGCGTCCCCTGAGCCATCGTGCTGAGGGAGATAAATATGATACAAAGTGCAAATGTGATTCTTTTCATATCTTGTTCGTCATTTAGTTGCTGATTAATATTTATCGTCATTGACGGCTATTTCCACTTGCCGGGTCATGCGCTCGCCACGTTGGCGGATTTCTCTTGTCATCTCCTGGTAGTCGGCTTGTAAGTTGGCATTCATTCGTGACATCATCTCCATTGCAAAGCGTCGCTCTTCCTCTGCAATGGCTTGTTCC
>JAGCFN010000164.1 GCA_017650085.1 Bacteroidaceae bacterium
AACAGAGAAGTTAAGCCCGCCCGCGCCGATGGTACTGCACACCCGTGGGAGAGTAGGTAGCCGCCGTTTTTCAGCGAGAGAGCCTTTGGAGTCAACTCCAGAGGCTTTCTTCATATATATGGCTGTCTGCTCTCCCACGGGTGAGTGGGCGAGCGGGGCCGGAGAGGGAAGACTGAATGTCTTCCCGTGCCCCAGCGAGGGGAGCGAGTTCCCACTCGCGACGGAGCAAGTAGGTAGCCGCCGTTTTTTAGCGAAGCCTCTGCATCGAAAGATGTGGGGGCTTTCTTCGTATATGGAAGCTGTTTCTTCGTATATGGAATGATGGTGAATATATGTGTAATAGGTAAGAAAAGTAGAAAATAGTTGCCTGATTGGATTGTTTGGTGGATTATGTAAAAGAAGGTATCTTTGTGTCGTAATTAGTTGATAAAACCTAACAATTAACAACATGAAGAGATTAGTTTTCCTTGCACTCGTGGCTCTTTATATGAGTTCGAGTACGATGGCTATGGCCGATGAGCCGAGCAAGAGTTATCACCGTTTTTATGCTGGCTACGCTCCTACGATTTTCTACACCGAGCGCGGTGACAAGAATGTCAGCGATATGTTGAACGGCTTCGATGCAGGCTGGATGAGCGGTTTCAATGTGACCAAGTGCCGCTTGCCTTTGTATACTGAGGTCGGTGTGAAGGCCAATGTAGGTCTCGGCGATTTCCTCAGTGACAATGACAAGTACCTTGCCATCGAGATTCCCGTGAATGTGGCATATCGTTTCAGCATTCCGAACACGAAGATTCATTTGTCGCCTTATTTGGGTGTCAACTTCAAGGTGAATGCCTTGGGAAAAGACGAGGATGGGTTTGACTATTTCGACATTGATGGTACGAAGCGTTTCCAGTTCGGCATGCAGGTCGGCGGTCATTTCGACTTCAACCATTTCTATTTGGGACTGGGTTTCAGTGCGGACTTCCTGCCCATTTTCGATGGCGGCGACAAGTATCTCTACAGAATTGGCGATCGTTTATATAGTCAGGATGTTCACACTTGCGGCTTTTATGTAAACGCAGGTGTCGTCTTTTAATGCTTGTTGAAAAAAGGTTCTGGAATGTTTGGCTGTGAGTGGAAATAGTCGTACCTTTGTGGGCAATAAACACTTACAATCATGGAAAAGCATTTCAAGAGAACCACTATTACGTCCGCTTTGCCCTATGCGAACGGACCTGTACATATCGGTCACCTGGCTGGCGTCTACGTGCCAGCCGACATCTATGCCCGCTATCTCCGACTGAAGGGCCGCGAATGCCTGTTCATCGGAGGCAGTGACGAGCATGGTGTTCCTGTCACCATCCGGGCTCGCAAAGAGGGCATTACGGTGCAGGAGGTTGTCGACCGCTACCACAACCTGATCAAGGACAGCTTCGAGAGGTTTGGCATTTCCTTCGATGTCTATAGTCGCACTACGAGCAAGACTCACCACAAGCTTGCGAGCGATTTCTTCCGCAAACTCTACGACGATGGCAAGTTCATCGAGCAAGTGAGCGAACAGTTCTACGATGAGCAGACGGGCCACTTCCTGACCGACCGCAACATTCGTGGCGAGTGTCCGCGTTGCCATGCTCCTGAGGCTTATGGCGACCAGTGTGAGAAGTGCGGAGCAACGCTTTCGCCCGAGGAACTCATCAACCCATACAATGCCGAGACCGGCAACCCGCTTGTCAAGAAGCCGACCAAGCACTGGTATCTTCCCCTTGACAAGGACCAGCAGTGGCTCGAAAAGTGGATTCTGGAGGAGCATAAGGAATGGCGCTCGAACGTCTATGGTCAGTGCAAGAGCTGGCTCGACGGAGGCCTGCGTCCTCGTGCCGTCACCCGCGACCTCGACTGGGGCATTCCCGTGCCCATCGAAGGTGCAGAAGGCAAAGTGCTCTATGTCTGGTTCGACGCTCCCATCGGTTACATCTCGAACACCAAAGAGCTCTGCGACGCCCATCCCGAACTCGGCTCTTGGGAGAAGTGGTGGAAGGACCCCGAGACCAGATTGGTCCATTTCATCGGCAAAGACAACATCGTCTTCCACTGCATTGTCTTCCCCGCTATGCTCAAGGCTCACGGCGACTACATCCTGCCCGACAATGTGCCCAGCAACGAGTTCCTCAACCTCGAAGGCAACAAGATTTCTACCTCCAAGAATTATGCAGTCTGGCTCAACGAGTACCTCGATGAGCTGCCAGGCCGTCAGGATGAACTGCGCTATGTCCTTACCGCCAATGCGCCCGAGACCAAGGACAACGACTTCACTTGGGATGACTTCCAGGCACGTTGCAACAACGAGCTCGTCGCCGTCTATGGCAACTTCGTGAACCGTGCTCTGCAACTCACCCAGAAGTATTACGAAGGCCGCGTGCCCGAGTGCGGAGAGCTCAACGACTATGACAGGGAGACGCTTGCAGAGTTCTGTGACGTCAAGGCACGACTGGAGCAGTTGCTCGAAGGCTTCAAGTTCCGCGAGGCACAGAAGGAAGCCATGAATCTGGCGCGTATTGGCAACAAATACATTGCCGACTGCGAGCCTTGGAAGGTCGTCAAGACAGACCCCGAGCGTGTGAAGACCATCATCTATCTCAGCCTGCAGATTACGGCCAACCTCGCCATCGCTTTCGAACCCTTCCTGCCTTTCAGCAGTAAGCGTTTGAGAGAGATGATAGCCTTCGACACCTTCTCTTGGGAAGACCTCGGCCGCACCGACATTCTGCCTGCGGGCAAGCAGTTGCCCAAGCCCGAACTGCTCTTCACCAAGATTGAAGATGAGGTTGTGGCTGCGCAAAAGAAGAAGCTTGAGGACACGCTCAAGGCCAACGAAGCGGCAGCCTACAAGGCAGCGCCCGTTAAGCCCATCGTCTCGTTTGAGGACTTCGAGAAGCTCGACATTCGCGTCGGTATCGTCAAGAGTTGCGAGAAGATCAAGAAGAGCAAGAAGCTTTTGAAGTTCATCATCGACGATGGCAGCGGACAGGACCGCACCATCCTCAGTGGCATAGCACAATGGTACGAACCAGAGCAGTTGGTGGGCAAAAGTGTCCTTTTCATCGCAAATTTCGCTCCTCGTCAGATGATGGGAGAAGAGAGTCAGGGCATGATACTGAGCGCAGTCAACTACAACGGCGACCTCAGCGTCACCACAGTCCTCAACCCCGTCAAAGGTGGCAGTCAGGTCGGGTAAAAGAGATTTTTATGAAGCGGACTGCTCACCTCTTCGTGGTTTTGTTCCTGCTTTGCACAGGGAACCTCAAAGCTGAAGTCTATACAATTGACTTCAACAGAGGAACTGTGAATGGGTTGAGTATAAACACCAATGTGGAAGGTGCAGAACAGTCTTACTACTGTAAAGAGGGAAGCGACCTATTTGTCTTACATGACAGGACATCGAAGTGCTATTATAATGATAAAGGTTGTGGAATCCGTATTGCAGCAAGTAATGGTATTGGAATGTTCATACTTTCACTTCCTGCTTCAACCCATATCTCAAAAGTTGTTGCATACGCTTCAAAGGTTTTGAATAATACTACTTCAACTTTAGCGTTCTACGCCGGCAATGCTGAGATAAGAACTTTCAACAATGAAGAATTGAAACCTTATTCCACAGATAATCCGGCTTCGACATACTATCAATTGCCAGATATAGTTGTTAACAGGGAGTTTAAAGACTTGAAGTTTCAAGCGCCAAAAGGTGGATATGTCATGCTTCATCGCATAGACATCTATACAGGGGATGGCGGCATTGACGAT
>JAGCFN010000165.1 GCA_017650085.1 Bacteroidaceae bacterium
GCCCTCTGCTAAGGACAGCCTGGCTAGAGCCACCGCGGAACCATGAAGAAGTATCGCACCTCCATCATCCTGTTCTTGGTGTTCGAAGTCATCGCCATCTGGTTGTGGCAGGCTACTGGCAACCTGTTCTTTCTGCTAAACTTTTCTTACATCGGCATCTGCATAGGTATAGGAGGCATTCTTTTCGCAAAAGGCTGGAAATATGCCAGGGAGTTCACTCAGTTTGGAGTTGGTTCCTATATGCTTGTGTTCCTCGGCTTGATATGCCATGAGAACATGCAGATTGAGGGCTTTTGGTACTATCTGCTATGCGGTTTTTGGGGAGCAGGAACGCTCCACTACGCCATCGCCAAGATATTCGGCCCGCTGCTTTTCGGCAGAGGTTGGTGCGGATTTGCCTGTTGGACGGCAATGGTGCTCGACCTTCTGCCCTACAAGCAACCCAAGTCACCAAGAAAGGCGTGGGGCTTCGTACGCTACATCATGTTCGCCCTCTCGTTGGCTATCGTCCTGCTTCTGTTCTGGCTGGGTAAAGCCGATGCCTATACGATGTTCCTGCTCTTTGTGGCCGGAAACATCTTCTACTATGCAGTCGGCATAGCCCTCGCTATCCTGCTCAAAGACAACCGCGCCTTCTGCAAATACATCTGCCCGATTACGGTGTTTCTGAAACCCATGAGCCGCTATTCCCTACTTCGCATCAAATGCGACGAAGAGAAGTGCATCAATTGTGGCAAATGCCTTAAAGTCTGCCCGATGAATGTAGAGATGAACAACAACTCGCGCAGTCGCAAAAACGCCACAGAATGCATTCTATGCCAAAAATGCACGAAAGTCTGCCCTACCAAAGCGCTGAAATGTTAGCATTAAGGACACACGTTCACTGCCTCGAAACACTAGCATACTAGAAAAGACGGCTTTTCCGTTTAAGAGTTGAGAGCAAAGAACGTTCGAAAGCATAAAATTCTTTGAATTTTAAAGACTCGACACAAAGCCCGTAGAGCGTTTGTTTTTGCTCCGACAACAGATTGCGCATCAGAGGAATTTGAAGTGGTTCTGAGACCATTTACGGGCGAAACAGAGGGCATACGTTGTTGCCAAGTCTATCCGTTCATATTGCGTCAGTGTTTTCAGATGTAAAGTTACGAATAACTTCCCCATACTCCCATACGTTTTACCGAGAAAATGGGAAAATGGGAAAATGGTAATACGACAGGAATGATTTTCATGTCGTCACGAGGCGGTAAGAATAAATAAGATAATTTTATATTATCTATTATTTATAATTATAATATAAGATTATTATTAATATTATTAATTAATATAATTAAAACTCTATTAATAATCTTATAGTGCTGCCGTGATTCCGTCCATTTCGCTTCCTGTCCATAAGACACTTTCCCACTTCGCCGCTGCTGAAAAAACTTTCATTTTGTGTGAAAATAATTGCCAATTTACTTGCATAATTCGCGATTATTTCGTAAATTTGCAGTGTGAAAGATGAGGGAACTACTGCAGGGTAAACTCGGATTTTCACACATGAAGTTTGCAAACTTCAAACGTGACAAATGCCAACGTCACACTAGTTAATCGCCATCGTCACACGCGATAACGAACGGGGCGACTTTGGCTTATTTCGTGACATTGTATCGGAACTGCTCGAAGTGGGCTTTGCCGTTGGAGCCGTAGCAATACAAGCCGAGACGGACGCCCTTCCAATTGCCTTCGTGCATCTGGAACGGTTCGCCTGCAGGAACGAAATGCTTGCCGTCCAGGCTGTACGCGAATTGATAGCTGTTCTGGGGTTCGTTGAGTGAGAGCCGCAAATGGATGCGCTTCGGCTTCTTTGCCAGCACAACAGTTCGCTCGCCGTTTGCCTCGACGTAGATGCCATTGGGACAAAGTCCGATGCCCCTGAAGTCGCGCCCCATACAGACGAGCCCCGCAGAAGCCTGGTCGAGTTCGGAAGCAAGGAGCAGCGCCGTTGCCTCGCCTTCGTAACCCATCATCATTTGCGTGAGCGTGCCTCGGGCTTCCTTGAGATTATCAGCAGGCAGGGCACGAAGAGTGAGGCATCCTTTTCGCTCAGAAAGACTCCACGCACCTTCCACGGGATTGTGGTTCCATTGCCATTGTAGCCCCAGTGTTGGGCCGTCGAAAGTGTCGTCAGTCTGAGGCAGGGAGGGAGTTTGAATGGCTGCCGTCTTTGGTTTTGTCCAGACCTCTACTGGCTCGCCCACGCCATTGCCGTCAATGTCCACACCGATAAGGGGCCAGTCGTCTTTCCAACATGCAGGCTGAAGATGGAGCACTCGGCCCAGCTGTGGTGTCTGCTGGAAATGATAGAACCACCATTCGCCTTCGGGCGTATCAACGAGCGCTCCCTGATGAGGGCCATTAAAGCGCGTACTGCCCTGTTCGAGGACAATGCGCCGTTCATAGGGACCATAAATATTCTTCGAGCGCAAGGCGGATTGCCATCCTCCCCCCACTCCGCCTTCGGGAATAATGAGGTAGTAGTATCCTCCGCGCTTCAGCCACTTTGTTCCTTCCGCAACAGGGCCCTCATAGACAGTCACGCCATCGTCCAGCAACTGGCGTCCGTCAGCCGACATTCGGTGCACGATGATAGGTCCTGCTCCAAGCTGACTTCGGCCCAAATAAGCCCCTCCGTCTTCGTCCCAGAAAGGGCACGGGTCTTCCCATCCACTTATGTTCTTGACGTGGTGCAACTTCGCCCAAGGCCCGCGCACATCGCTAGCCGACGACATGAAGAGGCCCTCATCTGGCGTGCAGAAGAAGACGTAGAACTTGCCTTCGTGAAAGCGTATGCTGGGTGCCCAAGTGCCTCCGCCGTAGTGCTTCGTCTCGTCCCATCCGGGCAAATCGAAGCGGCTGAAGATTTGGCTTACGAAATGCCAATTGACCATATCCGCGCTCTCCAGAACCTGCATCCCCAGATGGTTGAAGTTGCTGGAAACCATATAGTAGCGGTCACCAACGCGAATGACATCCGGATCGGAATAGTCGGCATTGAGGACTGGATTGCGATACGTGCCATTGCCTTGATCGCCCCAGAGGAGCGGACTCTGTGCCGACGCATAGGCCGACAAGAGCAAGGAGACGAGCAGCAGAAAGGCTTTTCTCATAGACAGTTACTTCCAGAAACCTTCAGCGGTGAAGTATTTGCTCTTGCTGAGAGGTTCGACAGCACCGAACTTCTGCCATTCTGCATCGGCCTGGAACTGTGCAAGGAAAGCATCGGGAACGTAGAGCGTGCAATTCTTGTTGGGCGTGCAATTCTTGGGAACAGGATAGTATTCCGTGCTGAGCAGATAGACCTTCTTCCACTTCACTGCCGATTCGGAAACGAGGCCGAACATACGGTTCTTGAAGTCGTTGGGAACGGTGAACTCCTCGATTCCCGTGCAACCTGCGAAAGCTCCGTCGTCAATCTTCTTCATCGCAATGCCCATCAAAACGCTCCTGAGCTTCTTGCAGTTCTCGAAGGCACCCACGCGAAGCCACCAGATGTGTTCGCCGAAGCGGGCCGTCTCGAGCGAAGAACAGTCCTTGAAAGCGTCAACACCAATGGTGTAGGCATCTATGAGCAGGTTCTTCATGGCAGAACAACCTTCGAAAGCCTGATCATTGACAACGGGAATCTCGCCTTGGAAATGCACCTTCTCAAGCGATGTGCACCCAGAGAATGCCTTGATTGCAATGTGCTGAATCTGTGGTGCGATCCATACTTCCTTCAGGCTTGTGTTGCCCTCGAACTCGCTATCGTTGATGCTCTGAATCTGCGAGCTGAAGCCCATCTTCTCCTCTGTAGGAACATACTTGTCGGCACGATGCTTTGCGCTGTAGAAGAAAATGTCCTTGGCGGAAGTCTCTGTGGCCTGCTTGTCAGTCACGACTTTGGTTTCCTGTTTTGTCTGCTGCTTTTCACAACTGCTGAACCCAATCAGCAAACCAAGTGCCAAAAGGGGGAAGAAGAGTTTTGATTTCATAGTTTATAAGTTTAAGTTAATGACTTTGTGAAGGCAAAGGTACGAAATAATTCTTATTTCTTCTTTCTTAATTCTTAATTTCTTTGTACTTTTGCACTCGAATTATGGTTTCGATAGACAATTTAAGTGTAGAATTCAGCGCAAAGCCGCTCTTCAACGACATCAGCTACGTCATAAACGAGCACGACCGAATTGCACTCGTAGGCAAGAATGGCGCAGGCAAGAGCACAATGCTCAAGATTATCGCAGGCATTCAGCAGCCCACGAGCGGAACGGTGAGTGTGCCAAAAGACGCCACGATTGCTTACCTGCCACAAGTGATGGTGCTCAACGACGAACGCACCGTTCGCGAGGAAGCGGAGCGTGCTTTTGAACACATAACGGAGATAAGCGACGAGCTGGAACAGCTCAATAATCAGCTAGCACAACGTACTGATTATGAGAGCGAAGCATACATGTCGCTCGTGGAACGCTTCACCCATTTGAACGAGCATTTCCAGATGATGGGAGGCTTGAATTATCAGGCTGAATTGGAGCGCACTTTACAGGGACTTGGCTTTAAGCGGGAGGATTTGGACCGCCCTACAAGCGAGTTCAGCGGAGGTTGGAGAATGCGAATCGAACTGGCAAAGCTGCTGCTTCAGCATCCCGATGTGCTTCTCCTCGACGAGCCAACGAACCACCTTGACATCGAGAGCATCCAGTGGCTCGAGAACTTCCTTGCCACAAGCGCAAATGCCGTTGTGCTCGTCAGCCATGATCGCGAGTTTATTAATAATGTGACAAACCGCACCATCGAAATCAGTTGCGGCAAGATATACGATTACAAAGTCAAATACGACGAATATGTCGCGCTCCATGCAGAACGTCGCGAGCAACAACTTCGCGCCCTCGAGAACCAGCAGAAGGAGATTGCAGATGCCCGAGCCTTCATAGAACGTTTCCGCTATCAAGCCACGAAAGCCATTCAGGTTCAGCAGAAGATTAGGCAACTCGAGAAGATTGTGCCCATCGAAGTAGATGAGGTGGACAACTCGGCTCTGCGTCTCAAGTTCACTTGCTCGATGCGAAGTGGTGACTTCCCCGTCATCTGTGATGAGGTGGGCAAGAGCTACGGAGAACATTGTGTGTTCAAGAACGTCAATCTCACCATCAGAAGAGGCGAGAAAGTGGCTTTCGTAGGGCGAAACGGCGAAGGCAAAACGACGCTTGTGAAGTGCATCATGGGCGAGATTCCTTTCGACGGGAACCTAAAGGTGGGACACAACGTGCAGATTGGTTACTTCGCTCAGAATCAGGCACAACTGCTCGAGGGCGAATATACTGTTTTCGAGACAATAGACCGCGTGGCACGAGGTGACATAAGGCTCAAGATACGCGACATTCTTGGCGCTTTCATGTTTGGCGGAGAAGCAGGAGACAAGAAGGTAAAGTTCCTTTCAGGAGGCGAGCGAACGCGTTTGGCAATGATAAAACTCTTGCTTGAACCCGTGAATTGTCTCATCCTCGACGAGCCTACGAATCATCTCGATATGCGTTCGAAGGATGTGCTCAAAGCAGCCATTCGCGACTTCGACGGCACAGTTATCGTGGTGAGTCACGACCGCGAGTTCCTCGACGGACTTGTGACGAAAGTCTATGAGTTCGGCAATGGAAAGGTTCGTGAGCATCTGGGAGGAATTTATGATTTCCTAGCCTCCCCCGTCCCCTCCCAAGGAGGGGTGAACGGAAAGGATGATACGGACAAGTCACCCTCTCCTTTGGAGAGGGATGGGGTGAGGCTTTATGCTGAGCAGAAGGCTTTGGCTCGCGAACAAAAGAGACGTGAAAAGGCTCTGCAAGAGGCTGAGGATAAGGTGACACAACTGGAAGCTGCTATTCGTATCCTGGAAGACCAGATGTCCACTCCTGAAGGCAGTCAGAATATCTCGCTCTACGAGAAGCATGGCCGATTGAAAGCACAACTCAAACAAGCTGAGGAGGAATGGGAGGCGCTGATATAGAAGGCCAACAGACAACAGACAACAGACAACAGACAAAATGAAGAAGGTTTGTGATTTCATAGCACAATGGATGGGCCTACTGGTACTCGTGGTGGCAGCGGTGGCGATGTTCTTGCCGTCTTCGTTCGTTTGGATTGACACGAAGACCATCAATCCCTTGCTAGGCGTGATCATGTTCGGAATGGGACTGACGCTCTCGCCCAATGACTTCAAGATTGTACTGAGCCGCCCCAAAGACATCCTCATCGGTTGCCTGGCGCAGTTCACCATCATGCCTTTGCTCGCTTGGCTGCTGACGCTTGCTTTCTCGCTTCCAAAAGAACTTGCGCTTGGTGTGATACTCGTTGGCTGTTGCCCTGGAGGAACGGCCTCGAATGTCATAACTTACCTTGCGAAAGGCGACCTCGCCCTGTCTGTTGGAATGACTGCTTGCTCCACTCTGCTCGCTCCCATTGTGACGCCGCTTTTAGTGTTGCTGACAGCAGGAACGATGGTTGAGGTTGATGCATTGGGGATGTTGCTGAGCATTGTCTATGTGGTGATAGCACCCATCATTGTCGGACTGCTTTGCCAGCGTTTCATTCCTCAAATCACGAAAGCCGTCACTCCCTATCTGCCAGCTTTCTCGTCCCTCGCCATTGCTTTGGTGGTGGGCATCATCGTTTCGCACAATGCCGACCGCCTGATGCTTGGCGGACTGATAGTCATCCTTGTCGTCATACTTCACAACCTGCTTGGGCTCTCGCTTGGTTTCGCGATAGGACGCCTTTTGCGTCTGCAAAAGCCAAAGTGTGTTGCCCTCAGCATCGAGGTCGGAATGCAGAACAGCGGACTGGCTTCTTCCCTTGCGAACATGCATTTCGCGGCTTATCCGCTTGCCACCATACCTGGAGCCATCTTCAGCGTCTGGCACAACATCAGCGGAGCTTTGGCTGCAAGAATCTTTCAACAGACAACAGACAATAACCAATAACCAATTATATAACAAATTATGAAAAAGAATCAACTTATTATGGCAATTGCAACGACAGCATTGCTGGCGGCTTGCGCACCCAACAGCAAGCAACTGGCGTCTGGTATTGACCTCGCCAATCTCGACTCAACCTATCAGCCTGGCGCAGACTTCTACATGTATGCTACGGGCGGTTGGCAGAAAGCTCATCCCCTGACGGCCGAATACAGCCGCTTCGGCTCCTTCGATCAGCTGGGCGAGGACAACAACGAGCGTCTGCGCTCTATCATTGAGGAAGTCTCTGCAAAGGAGAATGAGAAGGGTTCCATCGAGCAGAAGATAGCCGACCTCTACAACTCGGCAATGGACAGCGTGAAACTGAACGGCGAAGAGTATTGGTACGACCTCGAAGGCTTCCTGCTCTGCGACGGCTATCAGAACACCCGCGAAATCACGAACAACTGGCTCAACGAAGTCTGGCCGCGCATGCAGAGACAAGGGGTTCCTGGACTTTTCGCCATGTATATCGCAGCCGACGAGAAGGACTCGAAGAACAACCTCGTGACCATCGTCCAAGGTGGTCTGACGCTCGGCCAGAAAGACTATTACATTGACAAGGACGCAAGGTCTGAGGAGATTCGTAAGGCATATCAGAAGTACATCGTTGACCTCAGTCAGCATTCTGGCTTTGGCGAAGAGGATGCTCAGCGAATCAGTCAGGACGTGATGCGCATCGAGACGCGCATTGCTGAGGCAAGCAAGAGCCGTACTGAACTTCGCGATCCTGAAGCCAACTACAACAAGCTTTCGTACGCAGAACTGAAAGAGCAGTTCCCTGGCATTGACTGGGACGGATTCTTCGGCAACTTTGGAATGGAAGGTGTGAAGGAAGTCTGCCTTGGTCAGCCTGCTGCCATTCACGAGGTGGAAAAGGTGCTGAAGGAAGAGACGCCTGAAGCCCTGCAGAACATCTATCTCTGGCACGCTATGGACATGGTATCGTCCTTCCTCGACGACGAGAGCCGCGCTCTGAACTTCGGCTTCTACGGCAAGGTGATGAGCGGCAAGGAAGAGGACCGTCCGCGTTGGAAGCGTGCAGTCGCTGCTGTCGAAGGCGGACTTGGAGAAGCCCTCGGCCAGCTCTACGTGGCCAAGTATTTCCCGCCTGAAGCAAAGGCTCGCATGGAGAAGCTCATCAAAAACCTCCAGATTGCTCTGGGCGAGCGTATCGACGTGCAGGAGTGGATGTCGGACGAGACCAAGAAAGTGGCTCGCGAGAAGCTCGACGCCTTCTATGTGAAGGTGGGTTATCCCGACAAATGGAAGGACTACAGCGAGCTCGAGATTGGCGACAGCTACCTCCGCAACATGCTTGCCGTGGGCGAATGGGAAATCAAGGACATGATTAAGACCAAGTTCAACAAGCCTGTCGATAAGGACGAGTGGTACATGACGCCACAGACTGTCAACGCCTACTACAACCCAACCACCAACGAGATTTGCTTCCCCGCAGGCATCCTGCAGCCGCCCTTCTTCGACATGCAGGCCGACGATGCTTTCAACTACGGAGCCATCGGTGTCGTGATTGGTCACGAAATGACGCACGGCTTCGACGACCAGGGCAGCAAGTACGACAAGAACGGCAACCTCGTAACCTGGTGGAGCGAAGAGGACACCAAGCAATTCGAAGAGCGCATTCAGGTGATGCGTGAGTTCCACGACAGCATCGAGGTTCTGCCCGGACTTCATGCCAACGGCTCTCTCACACTCGGCGAGAATATGGCCGACCACGGTGGACTGATGGTCGCTTTCCAAGCCTTCAAGAACGCCACCAAGGATGCACCGCTTGATGTCATCGACGGCTTCACGCCCGAACAACGCTTCTTCCTCGCCTACGCCAACGTATGGGGTCAGAACATCCGCGACGAGGAGATTCAGAAGCGTGTGAAGAGCGACCCGCACCAGCTGGGAATGTGGCGTGTGAACGGACAGATGCCACACATCGACGCCTGGTACGAAGCCTTCGGAATCACGGAATCCGACCCGATGTTCGTGCCGAAGGAGAAGCGTGTCACCATCTGGTAGCCGATAGTTTTCAATAAGTCAATTTTCTTTTAGGGGATAGGGATGCGCCGCTGCGTGTCCCTATTTCATATATTGTGGTGAGTAAGCAAACTTGACGTGCCAAGTTGGGCAACTTAACGTGCAGCGTTGGCCACCGCAGCGTGTCGTGTTTAACTTCTCAGCATGGTGTGTTTTCATTCACAGTACAAAGGTACGACATTTCGCTCGCGCATGCAAATAATTCCTTAAAATAAGCACGCAAAAAAGCACGCTCTCAAAAAACTGGTAATGGGGCGCGTTACAGTATTACAGATTACAGTTTTTTTGGCGAGGGGTACATTTTAGTTGATTGGACAATTTGACAATTGAAGAACAATATATGGTGTTATTATACTTATAATATAACTTATAATATATATATTATAAAATTTTGTGGTCCCAGATTAAGTGCTCCTGAGAAAACTGTAAACTGTAATACTGTAACGCTGTAACACAAAAATGTCCAATACAGGGTATTTTCTGAAGGAACTCCCTATTCATCGGCGTTTCACACCCTAAGTCGAAAATGATTCAATGAAACGTGGAACATTTTTCTGCTCCTTTATTTGGCAGTTTCAGGAAAAAGTCGTAAATTTGCACCCGCTTTTGCAGCCGTGTGATGGCGAATTAAGCACAAAAACTTAATTTATAGTAACACAAACACAACAAAAAAATGAAAAGTATTGACGTAAAAGGTACAGCCCGCACCGCTACTGGTAAGAAGGCTTGTCGCGACATCCGCAAGGCTGGCGCAGTCCCCTGCAACCTCTATGGCGAAGCCAAGGAAAATGGCAAGCCCGTTGCAATGAGTTTCACCGCTACTCAGGAAGAGCTCCGCAAGCTCGTCTATTCTCCCGACATCTACAGCGTGAACCTCAACATCGATGGCAAAGAGTGCAAGGCTATCATGAAGGAACTCCAGTTCCACCCCGTAACAGACAGACTCCTGCACGTTGACTTCTATGAAATCACCGAGAAGAAGCCCATCGTGATGGAAGTTCCCATCAAGCTGAACGGCCTCGCAGAAGGTGTTCGTGCCGGTGGCAAGCTCTCTGCAAACGTGCGCAAGCTCAAGGTTCGCGCTCCCTACACAGCCATTCCCGAGCACCTCAACATCGACGTAACAGGTCTCGGCCTCGGCAAGACCGTCAAGGTTGCTGACCTCAGCTTCGAAGGTCTCGAAATGGTGACCAGCCCCAGCGTTGTTGTCTGCCAGGTTAAGATGACCAGAAGTGCTATGAGTGCTGCGTCCAAGACTGAGGACAATGGTGAAGCTGCTGCAGAATAACCTAAATGAAATACCTCATTGTAGGGTTGGGTAACATCGGCCCCGAGTACGACGGAACCCGCCACAATATCGGATTTAGAGTATTGGACGCCCTATCTAAGGCGTCCAATACTGCTTTTGAAGACCGTCGATACGGTTTCGTTGCCCACATGCGTGTGAAGAACGCAGAGTTGGTGCTGCTCAAGCCGTCCACCTACATGAACCTCTCCGGCAATGCTGTCCGCTAC
>JAGCFN010000166.1 GCA_017650085.1 Bacteroidaceae bacterium
AGCATGAGACAAAGAATGCTCCAATAGGCAGATATCATTAAGAAAACATAAAAAGTTGGGCATTCATTTTGCTTTTCCAAGAAAAAGGAGTATCTTTGTAGTCGCAAAGCGACTAACAACCAGCTCAATGATTCACTTGGTTCTGCCCTCGGACGAAACGCGACGCCTCTCCTTCTATCTGGCAATGGAGGAATACGCGGCTCGCAGCCTCAACGATGGCGACGACCTCTTCTTCCTCTGGCAAGTGGAGCCGACGGTCATCTTCGGCAGAAATCAGGTCATCCAAAACGAAGTGAACATCCCCTATTGCCGCGAGCACGGAATAGAGTTCTATCGTCGCAAGAGTGGCGGAGGCTGCGTCTTTGCAGACAAATCGAATGTGATGATGAGCTACATCACTCGCTCCGACGAAGTGCAGACCACCTTCAAGGAGTACATGCAAATGGTGACGAAGATGCTCAGGGAACTCGGGCTGGAGGCGACCTCCACGCAGAACAACGACGTGCTCATCGGCGAGCGAAAGGTCTCGGGCAATGCCTTCTACCACATTCCCGGCCATAGTATCGTTCACGGCACAATGCTCTTCGACACAGACATGCGTCATATGCTCAACGCCATCACGCCGCCTCAGCAAAAGCTCGACAAGCACGGAGTGGAAAGCGTTCGCCAACGCATCACTCTCCTCAAGGAACACACGGACCTCAGCATCGAGGACTTCAAAAAGTTCGCAGCCGAAAAGCTCTGCAACAAAGAGTTGCAACTGACCGAAGAAGACGTCAAAAACATCGAAACTATTGAACAAGAATACTTAAACCCTATATTTATCTATGGAAAAGAAAACGTGTCTCTATGACCGCCATGTGGCTTTGGGCGCACTCATGTCACCCTTTGGCGGCTTCATCATGCCCATCCAGTACTCGAACATCACCGACGAGCACAATGCCGTACGTCAGCATTGCGGCGTCTTCGACGTGAGTCATATGGGCGAAGTGCGCATCACAGGTCCCGATGCGGAGAAGTATGTTCAGCACATCTTCACGAATGATGTGGCTGGAGCACCAGTCGGACAAATCTACTACGGCATGATGCTCTACCCGAACGGCGGCACAGTCGACGACTTGCTCGTCTATAAGATGGGCGAGAACGACTTCTTCCTCGTCATCAACGCCGCAAATATCGACAAGGATGTGGCTTGGATGAAGGAGCACACAACTGGTTTCGACATCAAGCTCGACCATCAGAGCGACTTCTATGGGCAGCTTGCAGTACAAGGTCCTGAAGCCGAAAAGGTCGTAGAGGAAGTGCTCGGAATCCCTTGCAGCGAGCTGAAGTTCTACACGGCAAAGGTCGTGGGCGACATCATCATTAGCCGCACAGGTTATACTGGCGAGGATGGTTTCGAGATTTACGGCTCTCACGAGTTCACCCAGAAGTCTTGGGACAAGCTCATCGAAAGCGGTCGTTGCAAGCCTTGCGGTCTTGGATGCCGCGATACACTTCGCTTCGAGGTCGGACTTCCCCTTTATGGAGATGAGCTAAGTGCTGACATCTCTCCCGTAATGGCTGGGCTTTCGATGTTCTGCAAGCTGGATAAAGAGGAGTTCATCGGCAAGGAAGCGCTCGTCGAGCAGAAGGCCAACGGCGTCGCTCAAAAGCTTGTCGGCATCGAACTCGCAGACAAAGCGATTCCTCGTCACGGCTATGCCGTCCTGAACACCGAGGGAGAAGTGGTCGGCGAAGTAACGACGGGCTATCATTGCCTCAGCGTCGACAAGAGCGTCTGCATGGCTCTCGTCAAGACAGAGTTCGCCAAACTCGACACTCCCCTTGCCGTCCAGATCCGCAAGAAAGTGTTCGAAGGCAAAGTGGTCAAGAAGAAATTTTACGATAAACATTACCATAAATAAGAGATTAAGAAATTAAGAGAATAAGAAAATTAGGAATGATTAAAAATAATCTGCTGGCTGAACTAAGCAAGAACTTTGGTTTACGCATGATAAAACTGCACAAGTTCCTTCGCGAAGAACGGCAAGAATATGTCATTTCCAATCAGGTCTATAAATCTGGAACAAGTATTGGCGCAAACATTGCTGAAAGCAAATATGCCCAAACCAAGCCGGACTTCGTTACTAAACTCTCCATCGCATTAAAAGAGGCTGGCGAAACAGACTACTGGATAGACCTACTTTTCTTATCTGAAACAATTGAACAAAACGAATACGATTCACTCAAAAACGATTTAAATATAATTATAGGTACATTAATCAAGGTAATAAAGAAGACAAGAGACTGTCAGGACGAATGACTCCTTCTTTTTCTTATTTTCTTATTATCACAATTTCACATTTTCTATTATGGCTAAATTTGAAGAAGGACTCCGTTACAGCGAGTCACACGAGTACATTCGCGTAGAAGGCGAATACGGTTACATTGGTATTTCGGACTATGCTCAGCACGCTCTCGGCAATGTGGTTTATGTTGATATGCCCGAAGTGGACGACGAAGTAACTGCAGGCGAAGAGTTTGGCGCCGTTGAGAGCGTCAAGGCAGCAAGTGATCTGATTTCTCCCGTAAGCGGCACCGTCGTTGAAGTCAACGAGGCCCTCGAGGACACACCCGAGCTTCTGAACGAAGACGCCTTTGCCAACTGGATCATCAAGGTGCAGCTCTCCGACCCCTCGGAACTCGACAACCTGATGGACGCAAAAACGTATGCTACGTTTTGTGAAGAATGAAATAATGAAATAATGAGAGAATGAAAAGTCAAGGCAAAGCATGACGCACGATAATATACTATATGACCTTAGTAAGAAATTTGCGTTGAGGGTGATAAAGCTATATCCTTTTCTATGTAACGAAAAGAGTGAATTCATCATCTCAAAGCAGATTTACCGAAGCGGTACAAGTATTGGTGCGAATATTGCAGAGAGTATGAATGCTCAAAGCAAAGCTGATTTCGTCAACAAGCTAAGCATCGCTCTTAAAGAAGCAACTGAGACAAAATACTGGCTTGAGCTATTACACGAATCAGATAATCTAAGCTCTACACAATTTGATTCTCTCATTAACGACTTGAATATAATAATTGGAACATTAGTAACAACCATTAAAAATACCAAGAGGAATGGAGGCGATGAATAACATTTCATTTTTCATTCTTTCATTCTTTCATTTTTAAACTTATGTTTAAGTATTTTCCACACACGGAAGAGGACTTGCAGGAAATGCTCAAGGCTACCGGTTCGAAGAGTGTTCACGACCTCTTTGCCGACATTCCTGAGGCTGCGCGATTCAAGAGAGACTACGAACTGCCCGAAGCTCTCTCGGAAACCGACCTGCGACTCTTCTTCGAACAACTGACTGCGCTTGGCAATACGCAGCAACTCGTCTGCTTTGCTGGTGCAGGATGCTACGACCACTATGCTCCAAGTGTAGTGCAAAACTTCATCCAACGCTCGGAGTTCCTGACCTCATACACGCCCTATCAAGCTGAGATATCACAAGGCACGCTCCATTACATCTTCGAGTATCAGTCGATGATTGCAGAGCTGACGGGCATGGACATTGCCAACGCCTCGCTGTACGACGGCGCAACGGCAACGGCAGAGGCAGCCATGATGGCTTGGGGAAACGCCAAGAAGGCAAATTGTGTCTTGGTGAGCGAGACGGTTGACCCAAAGGTTCGTCGCGTCGTAGAGACCTATGCGCACTTCCACGGCTTCCCCATCAAGCTCGTGCCTGCTGAGGGTGGTGTGCTCAACCGCAAGGCTCTCGACAAGGAACTTGCTGAGGGCGGTGTGGCAGGACTCATCGTGCAGCAGCCCAACTACTACGGTATCGTCGAGGACTACACAGGCATTGCCGACGCCATCCACGAGCAGAAGGGCATCTTCGTAGTGAACGCCAACCCCAGCGACCTGGCAATCCTGAAGACGCCAGCCGAGTGGGGAGCCGACGTGGCTGTAGGCGAAGGCCAGAGCCTCGGCATTCCAATGACCTTCGGAGGTCCCGGTGTGGGCTACATGGCTTGCACAGAGAAGCTGATGAGAAAGCTTCCTGGACGCATCGTGGGACAGACCCTCGACAATCGCGGCCAGCGTGCTTTCGTCCTGACCCTGCAGGCTCGAGAGCAGCACATACGTCGCCAGAAGGCAACATCCAATATCTGTTCCAACCAAAGCCTCATGGCGCTCTACGTCACGATATACCTCAGCCTCATGGGCAAAGAGGGACTTCGTGAAGTGGCAGAGATGAGCTATGCCGGCGCACACAGTCTTCGCGACAAACTCATCGCGACAGGCAAGTTCAAGGAGACTTTCCCGGGACAGCCTTTCTTCAATGAGTTCTGCGTGGACTACGAGGGAGACCTCGAAGCGCTCCTCGACGAATGTACTGCCAACGGCTACCTCGCTGGTGTACAAGTAGGCGAGAAGACGCTCATGCTGGCTGTCACAGAACAGCGCTCAACAGAGGAGATTGACGAACTCGTCGAGATTATTCAGGAATTTAAGGAAGAGGAGGCAAAGGCATGAACAGGACATTATATGGAAACCTTATCTTTGAGTTGTCGAAGAAAGGACGCAAGGGTTACTCCCTTCCGCAGGATTATGACCGCACACATACAACCGCCGAGCTTCCCGCAGCACTTCGCCGCAAGGAAGTTGCCCGCCTGCCCGAGTGCGACGAGCTGACTGTGGTGCGTCACTACACGAACCTCAGCCACAACAACTTCGGCGTGAACGACGGCTTCTATCCGCTTGGTTCATGCACCATGAAGTACAATCCTGTCATCAACGAAGAGATTGCTGGCATGAAGGCCTTCGCCGGATTGCATCCTCTGCAACCTGCCGTGACCTGTCAGGGCGCGCTGGAGGTGTATTACAACCTGCAGGAATCGCTTGCCGAGCTTGCCGGTTTGAAGGAATTCACCCTGAATCCCTGTGCCGGAGCTCATGGCGAGTTGACCGGGTTGATGGTCATCCGCGCTTATCACGAAAGCCGAAAGGATGCCGCTCGCACAAAGGTTCTGATTCCCGACTCTGCTCACGGCACTAACCCTGCCTCTGCAGCAGTCTGCGGACTCGAGGTCGTGGAGGTGAAGAGCCTTGCTGACGGAACCGTTGATGTCGAGCATCTTCGCGAACTTCTCAGTGAAATGGGAAGCGAGGTGGCAGCCATGATGATGACCAATCCCAACACGCTTGGCATCTTCGAGCCGCGTGTCTTAGAGATTACGGAACTCGTTCATAAGGCTGGTGGCTTGATGTATTACGACGGAGCAAACCTTAATGCGCTGCTCGGAGAATGCCGTCCTGGCGATATGGGCTTCGACGTTATGCACATCAACCTGCACAAGACGTTCTCCACGCCTCATGGCGGTGGTGGTCCTGGTAGTGGTCCTGTTGGTGTTCGCGAGGGCTTGGAACAGTTCTTGCCTACTCCA
>JAGCFN010000167.1 GCA_017650085.1 Bacteroidaceae bacterium
AACATGGGTAAAAAATTCCTTTCAATCCTTGCTTGTATGTTGATGACAGCAAGCATGGCGATGGCCCAGAAGCAGATTACAGGTACTGTAGTCGATTCTGAGTCTGGCGAACCTCTGATTGGAGTTGCCGTTCGTGTTCCTGACACATCAACAGGTGTCTTGACAGACGTTGACGGTAAGTTCACAATCACTCTTCCCGAAGGCAAAAAGAGCCTGAACTTCAGTTTCATGGGTATGAAGCCCGCAACCCTTGCAGCCCGCAACGGCATGAAGGTTCTTCTGGAAACAGATACCAAAGCTTTGGACGAAGTCATCGTTGTGGCTTTCGGTACTTCAACCAAGCAGGCCTTCACGGGTAGCGCATCTGTAATGGACTCCAAAGACCTTGAAAAGCATGTCACAACCAACGTAGCCAACGCTCTGGTCGGTAACGTTCCCGGTTTGCAGATGCGTGGTTCTAGTGGTGCTCCTGGTGCTGATGCCGGTTCAATGAACATTCGAGGCATTTCATCTATGTATGCTGATACGAAACCCCTGATAATCGTTGATGGCGCTCCTTACAGTTCAAGCTTGAGCAACATTGCACAAAGTGATATCGAGAGCATTACCGTATTGAAGGATGCTGCAAGTGCTGCCCTGTATGGTGCTCGTGGTGCAAATGGCGTCATTCTCGTTACAACCAAGAAGGCTAAGCACAACGAATCCACAGTAACAGTCGACATGAAGTGGGGTGCTAACACACGTGCCGTTCAGGACTATGATGTCATCACAGATCCCGGTCAGTACTATGAAACCTACTATGGCCAGTTGTACAACAACTATTATTATAAGCAAGGCATGGATGCCGCTACTGCTAATGCAAACGCTAATGAGACCTTGCTTAGCCACTTGGGATATAACATCTACACTGTTCCTGAAAGCGAGCAACTCATTGGCATGGACGGTAAGCTGAATCCCCATGCAACCCTTGGCCGCACCTATAGTGCCAATGGCGTGAACTATTATCTGACTCCCGACAATTGGCAGGATGCTGCTTACAACTCTGCCTTGCGCCAACAGTATGATGTCAGCTTCCGTGGCGGAAACGACAAAGGCAATTTCTTTGCAAGTCTCGGATACCTGGACGAAGATGGTATTATCCAGTATTCCGACTACAAGCGCTTCACTGGACGCTTGAAAGCAGATTACCGCATTAAGAACTGGCTGAAAGTGAGCGGAAATGCTTCCTACACGAACTCGAAGACCAACGGTACTCCTGGCTTCGATGGCAACGGTTCCAATTCTCTGATGTACTATACCAGCATGATGGCTCCCATTTATCCTCTGTATGTACGCACAATCGGCGCAGATGGTAGACCTGCGATTGCAACAGACCAATATGGCCATCAAATATATGACTATGGTGTAAATACTGAAGTATATAGCGGATATCCTGGTTTGGTACGTCCATTCCTCAGCACAGGTAACCCCTTGGGATCAAACCGTTACGACGAGAAATTGACAAAGCGAAATCAATTGAATGGCTCTTTCGACGTAGAAGTCAAATTTACAGATTGGTTGAAATTGAATGTCACAACCTCTGTTGACTGGGCACACAGAAATTATAGCTTTGTAGGCAGCCCCTACGAAGGTGCAAAGAAAGGCATAAACGGCCAAGTTGAAAAAGAGCAAACCAACTATTTGCGCACAAACAACATTCAGACATTGAGCTTTGCAAAACAGTTTGGCAAACATGATGTGAATGCCGTTCTGGGTCATGAATACTATCGCCAAAGCACTACGTTCCTGCGTGCATACGGACAGGGCATGTTCTCTCCAGAAATTCCAGAACTGAATGCTGTAGCCAAGACAGGTGAACCTGCAGAATCATACACAAGCAGATATAACGTGGAAGGTTACTTCCTGAGTGCTCAGTACAACTACGACCAGAAGTACTTCGCAAGTGCCAGCTACAGACGCGATGCTTCAAGTGTCTTCCACAAAGATCACTGGTGGGGCAACTTCTGGAGCCTTGGTGCTGCATGGCTGATTAACAAGGAGAGTTTCCTCTCCAATGTGGATTGGCTTGACATGCTGAAGCTGAAATTCTCTATTGGCCAGCAAGGTAATGATGGCATTGGCAACTGGAACTACACAGACCTCTATACTCTCTCTCCAAGTGGCACCTATACAATGGCACCTACATTTTATAACCTAGGCAATCCTGAAATCACATGGGAGACCACCACAGCGACTAACCTCGGTTTGGAATTCAGTTTGTGGAAAAGCCGTCTGACTGGCGAAATCAACTTCTACAACAAGAACACAACAGACCAGCTCTTCTGGCTTTCTATTCCCGAGACAATGGGTACTCGCGGATACTTCGGCAATATGGGTGACGCTCGCAACTATGGTATCGAGGTTGAATTGGCTGGTGATGTTATCCGCACAAAGGATATCGTATGGAACATCAATGCCAACTTTGCTCACAACAAGAACAAGATCACCAGTCTTCCTGAATCGAAGTTCGTTGATCCGGAGAATGGCGTAAATGGCTTTAGTGAATCTGATGGCAGTCGTACAATTCAGCATTGGATGGAAGTTGGCGGAAGCATGTACGACGCATTTATGCCTAAGTATGCTGGCGTTAACGAGGAGGGTCAAGCCCTCTATTGGGTAGACGACGCTTTGAATGGTGCAACAGACCGTCCAGGCAAAAACCTCTCAAGCACAACAACTTCATTCCAGGAAGCTACAAAGTACAACCTCGGAAGCATGCTGCCAAAGTTGTTTGGTGGTTTTGGCACTACAGTAAGACTCTACGACTTTGACATTTCCGCTACTTTCGACTACCAGATTGGCGGTAAAGTATTTGACACTCGCTATCAGAGTTTGATGACCAATGTGACAAGTACTTCATCCGCCGGTACAAACTTCCACAAGGATGTACTGAAATCCTGGTCTGTAAATAATACTGAAAGCTGTATTCCTCGTGCAATGTATGCTGACGAGTATACATCAGCAAGAAGCGACCGTTTCCTGACTAATGCAGGCTATCTGAACTTCCAGAGCTTCACAGTTGGTTACACACTGCCCACCGCATGGACTAGCCGTTTCCAGCTGAACAAGGTTCGCCTCTATTGCACAGGCGAGAACCTCTGCTTCTGGTCTGCTCGCAAGGGTCTTGATCCTCGCTACAGCTACTCCAGCATGTCATCTCAAAACGTATATTCTCCCGTTCGTACTGTAATGGGTGGTGTACAGGTAACATTCTAACAACAAAAAGAAGGAGATTATAAGTTATGAAAAAAATATATAGTATTGTTTTAGCAGGTACTTTGGTCTTGATGGGACTAAGTAGTTGCATCGAACAGATTGATCCTCAGGCAAACAAGCTGGATGACGATAAGATTGTTTCCGCAGAACAGGCAAGTAATGCCCCTGGATCTTTTGATAATTTTGTGACTGGTCTGACCAACTCGCTTGCAGGTAGCTTCATTTACTCTGGTGACGACCATGATCCTTACGACTTTGGATATTCCTCATTCTATCTTGCACGCGATGTGATGGGTAATGACATTGCATTAGACTGGGATGGCGACTGGTACGAGGTTTGGTACACGTGCCACTATGCATTAGGACCTCAGTATGCTATGTGTCAGTTCCCCCTGACCTGCTTCTTTGGTTGGATTAAGAACTGCAACAATGTGATTGGCATGTACAAGGAAAGTCCCTCTCCCATGAAAGAATCGGGTGCAGGCATAGCTTATTGCATGCGTGCTCTGTTCTATCTGGATGCAGTACAGATGTGGGGTGAGTCTACTTATGCCAAGAATCCTGACGGTTTGACAGTTCCAAAGCGTTCTGATGACAATGCAACCGTTACCAACATGCCTCGCATGACGTATAAGGAGGCTTTCGAATTCATTCTTTCCGATTTGAATCAGGCAGAAGCCTTGCTGAAAAATTACACTCGCCAAGACGTTTATACGCCAAACATTAATGTCGTATATGGCCTTAAGGCCCGTGTATACCTTCTAATGGAAAAGTGGGAAGATGCAGAGAAATATGCCAAGCTGGCTCAGAGCGGTTACTCCATGATGACGAATGAAGAATACACAGACCGTGCAAATGCATTCAACACTCCCAATAATTCATGGATTATGGGTATGACCTTCAAGTCAACCGATCCGAACATTACGGAAAACGACGGTGACGGCAGCTGGGGTACTCATATGATTGCAGAGGTTCAGCCTTCAGGTATGGGCTATGCTGCCAACTATGGTTCACCCAAGCGTATTGACGCTCACTTGTTCTCCACCATTCCTGCTACAGACATCCGTAAGGGTTGTTATATTGACCCTGCTGTTGATGAACTGGAAGGCGATGAGCTCGTTGCTGCTTTGTCTAAATACTCTGACGTGCCAGAGCAGCTGGTTGCATCTGGTGCCTCCACGACAGCTGGTGTCTTGGGTTGCTACCAACTCAAGTTCCGTCCCAAGGATGGCGAGCATATTAACCAGTATAAAGCATGGACCGTTGCTGTTCCTATGATGCGCTTTGAGGAAATGAAGCTTATCGAGATTGAGGCTGCAGGTATGCAGGACGAAGGTCGTGGCAAGCAGTTACTCGAAGAATTTGCTAAGGTTCGCGACCCGCAGTTCGTATATGGTGAGCATGAAAGAGAATCCTACTATAATGGCACAACTGGTGGTTTCCGCAACGAGGTTTGGTGGCAGCGCCGTGTTGAGTTGTGGGGTGAAGGTTTCGCGACCTACGACATCAAACGTCTTCAGAAGGGTATCATCCGCAGCTATGCCGGCACCAACCATGTGAAGGATTATCGTTGGAACGTGGAAACCGTACCTCAGTGGATGACTCTGTGCTTCGTCCAGAATGAATCTAACTACAACAAGGATCTCGTTCAAAATCCCATCCCAACTCATGAAGTAGGAGACGATCCTGTGTATGTCTGGTAATCAATGGAATTGGAATTGTAATTTTTAAAAAGAAAAAAGATGAAAAAATATATTATAATGTCATTAGCGGCTGCTCTGACCTTCTGCTTTACTTCTTGTAAAGAGGACAATGGCACTGAACCAGGCACTGATTCACAGCCTGCAGCAACTATATACACCTACGAGCCAAGCGCTCCGCTGAACCCAGATAATGACGTAAATATCCGCTTTGTCTGCAACAGCAAGACAAGCGAAGCCTACTACTTGGTAGAGAAGACCACAGAAAAAGAGGCTCACAAAATGAGCGAGGCTGCTTATGCAGACTTTGTTGTGGCCAATGGTACGAAACTGCAGTTGACAGAAGACAAACATTCTGGAGGAAAAGTTTCAGAGGTCACCGTCGCAGGCTTGCTTGGCGATTACACCATTACAGCAGTTGCTGCCAATGGTGGCACCAAGACATCTGCCTCCAAAACCTTCAGAGGCCTTGTGTGGGAGGATGTTGTCACAGGCACATACATGTATGGTTGTGATTTCATAAAAGACTTGATGGGAGACGAAGCAATTCCAACTACCCTGCAGATTTGTACCACAGACGAAACCCTGTATCGCTTCAAAGATGTCTTTGGTGAAGGCAATCACATGAAGATTAACCTGCTGCCTGATCTGGTTGCTGAAGACGAGGATGGTTTCCCTTATACTTTCTTCCGTGTTAAGGATCAAGTGATAGGAAAATCTGAAGGGAACAACGTATCTGTTCGTGATATTGGCTACTGGCAGGGTGATGACAAATTCGTCACAGACTATGGCTACGAGAGTGGAATGTACGAGGATTACTTCTGCTTCATCTACATACAATATCGTCTCGGTTCTTCGCACAAAGGATATGGTTATGACTACTTTATTCCAGATGAAGAAGACGGAGAATAAGACTTGAACATAACTGAATTGATGAGGCTTGGCAAGAATGTCAAGCCTCATTTTTTACTGCCCTGACTAGGCAACCTGGATGCCACACCACAAAGACTCCAAAAACATAACGTGGTTAAATTGCAAACAACTAGTGTGAAGTTGGCAAACATCAAGTGTGAAAATCGCAATCTTCACGTGTGATGTTGGCAATCTTCACGTGTGATGTTTTTGATTGTGGCTTAGGTTATTTGTCCCAAGCCCTAAGGTCGTTCATGGCTTCGAGTTTGTCCTCCTGTTCATCTGGAAGGCTGGAGAAGAAATCGATACCTGTCATGCGTTCTATATCGTCTACGCTTCGAACGGCATCTTCCATAGGTTGAACGGCATCATCGTTGGTATAGTAGAATCCGATGGCCTTCTCCCTACCCTTCTTCTGCGAGAGGACAACCTTGTAGAAGCCTTTGGGAACAGCCATTCTGTGCTTCTTTCCAAAATGTCTTGGATTCTCGGAAAAGACTGGGCCACAAACGATCTGAACACTTCCATCCTGCCTTGCCCAACTGCGACAAGCGCGTTCCAAATGCTCCCACCAAACCTTGTTCAGTTCTGCATTCTGAGGGCAGATGTTGGTCATGTAGTGACAATCCTGCATGGCCTCTTTGCTCCACTTCATGTCTCCTGCAGGACACATGTGACCTCGCCCATACTGGCCTCCATTATAGTCCCAAGAAGCGACTTGGTACTCCTTTGGCACATTGGTATCTTCCTTGAAATCAATACCTTGACGCGACACTCTGCCCCGCGTCTCCTCCGCTGTCAGTTCCCAAGCAACCCAACGAGGACACATCGTCTTGGTGTCATAAAGCAGGGAGAAACCTTCGTGCTCGATTAAAATGTCTGTTTTAGAAGGAGATGAAACAGGCAAACTGAGGTCCTGAACGGGCTCTGATAACGGACTTGAGGTCAAAGTGGATGCCTCTTCTTCAGTTTTGTCGGAAGAATTGAGATACTTCTGTGCAAAAAGCAGAATCGCAAGAACGGCTAAAGGCAATATGGTTTTCAGAAGTTTATTCATTGAGTAGTTTCATTAGATTGTATTGTCCTTTTTTCTGAGTCATCTTGCCAAAGTTGATGGCATGATGCGGACATGCATGATAGCAAGCCAAGCAACCAGCACAATGCGATTGCCATTGAGGCACATCAAGGCCCCCTCCCCGCTCCCCCTTTAGGGGAGTGCCCATTATTATGTTGCCTACAGGACACATCTTCTGGCATCTTCCACATGAAATACACCTTGAAGCATCCACACGGAAGTATTTGTCTGTCACCAGGTAACGGTTGAACAATGGACGAAGAATATAGGTCTTGGTCCAAGGAAAAGGACCTCGCTTCAAGTGGCGAACGACCTGACGATTTTTCACGCATTCTGCAATGAGCTGGACAGCCTCCTTCTCCTTCTCGAACTTCTCCCTGCACTCCTCCTTGCTATCCACATCGAAGCCTGGCAGACAGACATAAACATCTGGCATCAGCACAGAGAAAGCGGCATCGAGTTTCCTGCCCAAAGCCTTCTCCAAGACCTTGTCCGTATAGCCCATATCGTCGCCACAAGTCATCACGGCATACAGATAAGCCCCTTTAGGAAGGAGACAGTTCTGGATGAACTTCTTGACGACATTTGGAATGCCCCAACCATAGACAGGAAAGACGAGCCCAATGGCAGCCCCTTCCAATCCTCCCCCATGGGGGAGGCTTCCTGAACCAGCTAAAGTCATTGGAAAGAGTTGCTCCCCTAACAAGTCGACCAAATGTCGAGCGACATAGAGGCTGTTTCCTGTTCCTGAGAAGTAGTATATCATTCTTGTCTTATTTTACGAGTTTCCTGTTGCCTTGGATGTAAATGCCTCTACGCAGATTACCGCTTCCCATTTGACGACCACTCAAATCGTAGATTTCTCTTTGACCACTTGAGCTTCTTGCACCCTTATGCTCCTGAACATCTTTGATTCCCGTTGGGTCTTCTTCATCCAAAAGCCCCAAAGACGTAAGTTTATCGAACATTCGCTGAGCGGCATCAACACAACCTGCTGCGTCAAAGTGCAGATTGTCCGAGCCGAGTTTGCAATCGCTCATATCAACGACGTGAAAGTTCTCGTCTTCCTCTGCCAGTTGAAGAACAGCCTGCTCCACTTGTGCATTGTACTGAGTACTGTTACGATTCACAGTTCCTGCGATGAATGGGAGTGTTGCATAACGTTCAACTCCAGTCTTGCTGACAAGATATGAACGCAAGTAAGAGACAAGTTGGAGAAGATTGTCGTGATATGAGGCTGCTTGCGAACGGTCCGATTCACCCTGATGCCACATAATGCATTGAATCTCATAGCCTTCCTGCAGTTGTGACAGAACGTTGTCTATGCAAAGTCCGATGTTCTCAGTAAACTCCAAAGCCAACGAATGTCCACTTCTGGGAGCGGCAGTAGCAAGCCAACCTGGAGCAGCATTCCACCATAAGTCGCCTGAGCTGGAACATCTGGTATCTATAGCTGTCCCACCTCGACTCTCCTTAATGACATAGAAACGTTCTTGCAAAGCCTCCTCTATAAGATGATAGACAATACCGTCAAAGCCACAACGGGAAGTCGTATTGTTGTCTGTATAAGGCATATAGGGCACAAGTTTGCCGCCAAACATATCCCAAGCTGCCTGAGTTCCGTTTGCATAACTCCAATAACAGAACTTGCTCCCACCATTATTGGCAAAATCCTGAATGTATTGAGGCATCGTTCCTATCGCAGGACGACCATCCGCATTGCTCTGTCCTGCCATGAGGAAGACTTTGCGAGTTGGGAAGGCATAATCAGGTTGCAAAGCTCCACAGACTACGCAATGTCCTTTCTCGAACTGGTGTCCTGAAACAACAAGTCCTTCATCATCATTAGAGAAGAAAGACTCGCCTTCAATCAAAGTGCCGTCACAATTGGCTTTTCCGCAAAGGAACACCTTCAAGGACTCTCCAAATGGCAAAGGAGATTCATCTTCACCAATTGTTTGACGCCACACATCTGCATTCTGTCCTCGAAATAGGAAGTAACATAGTTCACCACTCGAAATGGGAGAAGACGTAAGCCAGTCTTTCTTAATGCCTTGCGTGTAGGTTGAGTTGTTGTAGAACTCATAGAGATTGTGTATGGCAGAAGAACCTCCATGACGAACCATATTGCGTTTGCTGCTGTCCAAGCCCATAAGTCGACCTGTATTGTAGCAGTTCTCGACAAGCGAACCAGCATTGTCTCCCAACCAGCCTGCGATAGTGGCGGATTCTCCTGAACCTCGAACGATTCCTGTATTGATGCAATTGCGGATATGAATGGCAGGATGAGGACTGAGGCTCCCACCAAGAATGCCACCAACACCTGTACTTGTGCCTGTGATATTTGCCTCGTTGATGCAGTTCTCTATAATGATTGGGCTGCTGCCAGTCGTTTGCGCAAAGGCAGCAATACCTCCCACACGCTGCTTTCCGTTAATGACACACGACTTGTCGAGGATGAGGTTGCGTACTGTAGTTCCACCTCCACGCAAGCCTCCGAAGAAGCCTTGAAGGTCGCTCGTAGTACGCAGTTTGAGGTTGAGGATGCGATGGCCTTGCCCATCGAACTTGCCATTGAACTTCGTGCCCTCGCCCACACCTATTGGGGTATGAGTGACATTTGTAAAGTCAATATCAGCCACCATCTTGCCCCAGAGGTTCACATCGCTGCCTCCTTGATTGACAAGAGCAGAGAACCATTCGACATTACCAGCGTTGGAAAGCAAATACCATCTATCTTGCAAAACAGGTGGTTCGTATGGATCTGTGCAACCAGCATCAGTGCAAATACCCTGTTCGTTATAATTATGTGCCCATACCGGACAAATGGAAACGAAAAAGATTATGGACGAAGTCAGAAATGATTTGCAACTGTATTTCATAAAGCAAAGCGTTTTTACGAAGCGTGTACAAACAGAAAACAATTTCACTCTTCCATCGTCTTCAGGGCGCGATAGATGAGGATATCAGATTGCTCGGTTATCTTGAAGTTACGCAAGTCGCCTTGAGCGATATGCAAGGGCGCTATGCCCAGTTCACCAGCCAAGGTGAAGATGCTTTGCGACTTGCTGATGCCTTGCTCCTTAGCCAGTTTCATCATCTGGCAAAGTGTGGCAAGTGGAAATGTGTGAGGTGTCTGAGCCCGCATCAAACCCTCGCGAGGCCTGAAGGCATCGGAAGTGTTGCCATCCTGCGTCACAAGATAAGCTTCGTGACTCTGCAGGGCCGTGATGGCATTGCCGTGAGTGAGGCAAACCGCTATGTTGCGACTGATGATGTCCTGCGTGATGAGTGGACGAACGGCATCGTGGACAAGGACTATTGCATCTGGCTCTTTGACTGCCTTAGCCAAATATTCTATGCCGTTGCAAGCCGAAGCATAGCATGTCTCGCCAGCATGAATGATGCCACAAAGTTTGTCTATGCCACCCTTCTTAGCTTCGTTCCTGACGAATGACTCCCATTCTGGCATGCAGACAAGATAAATCTCGTGGATGAGGGGATGTTGCTGGAATGCCTTCATCGTGTGCAGCAAGACCGTTTCGCCGTCTATCTCCATAAACTGCTTGGGCACAGAGGTGCGCATTCGCTCGCCAGTTCCTCCTGCCAGAATCAGGGCTATGTTATGACTCTGCTTCATATGGCACAAAGTTTTTGGTGCAACTTATGGCTGAAGGATTCGTGGCGATGAATCGTATAGAGTCGCGAGCCCTCGAGCACAGTCATCTCGAAGATGAAGTAAATCCAAGGAAGTCCGATGAACATGGAGAGGAAGAGGACTATGACGCGAGTGTCGAAAGTCAAGATGTTGCAAAGCGGCATCAGGGGAAGGCTTTCCCTACGGAACTCCTGACGAGTCGGGTCATCGATGGGCAACTTCTCTATCAAGGGACGAAGCAACTGGAACTCAGGCGTTTGACGCTCTTGTGTGCGCATATACCTTACATAGAAGAAGAGGTAGAACTTCTCGAACCACTCCTTTTTGTTCCAATGAAGACTCTCCATTCGTCTTTGCAACTCAACACTTGTATCGAGTTCGCTTCCCTTTTCTCCCAGCGTCACCCAAAGGTGAATGTTGCGATAATAGTCGGCAATTCCGCATTGGCGCGAATGGCAATAGAAACCAGACCAGAGGATGATGAGGAAGATCCAAATGCCCCAAACGGGATAGAGCCTGATGGCTATGCCGATGTAGATGCAGATGAACCAGAGTTCGCCACCAAAACCGTCGAGAACCCTGCCCACGAGGGTTGTCTTCCCTGTCATTCGAGCCAATTGCCCGTCTGCACAGTCGTACCAGTTCGCCCAAATGAGGAGCAGCATTCCGATGATGTTGTATCGAAGGTCTGTGGAAGCGAAGAAATAAGCCGAAGAGCAACCAATGACGATACTCATCAAGGTGACCACAATGGGATGGACATGCAACCAACGGAAGAAGAGCGCCCACAGATAGCCAGGGGTGCGAGTGACGTAGAGTTCGAAGTTGCCCTCTATGTCACGCGATTTCATGGTCGCAAGGACACGTTGCTTCAGACTCATTCGAATGACATTTCTCCAAAGAACTCAGGACGATGGAAGTCTGGGTTCTCTGTCTTGATGGGGTTCCAACTGATGAAATGAGGTACAGGAAGGTTGTCGCCACACTTGTAGACGTTGCCCTTTGCTTTCAAGCCATTGAAGCTGGCCAACTTGTGCTTGAAGAAAGTGGTGATGGGCACACGAAGAGCAAGCTCCCACTTCGTTGGCTCTTGACGGACATCGAAAGGCTCTGAACCAAGCGAAGCCCAACGGTCAACACCTTGCATCACCTCCATTGGAGCAGATTGGCGTTCATTACGGTCTTTGCCTACTGCAACCAGGAGTTTGCCTGTGCAATTGCATTCCAGATTGTAGTAGAAGCCGTCGTCTGCAGGCATGATGAAGAACTCAGCACATGAGTCTTCCCAAATGTGTTCGTGGTCCTGTCGAGCCACAGCCCTGACGCTTTGTTCCTCGACACAATAGTGCAGCAAGAGGGCATCGCCGTCGTGAACTGCAGCAAATTCCATCTTTGGCTTGTAGGGATAGCTCTCAGGCCAATTGACGTTCTCGACTGAGGTATACTGGATGCTTGCAGCCTGTATTGCAGCAGGTATATCGGCTGCCGAGGCAACCTTTCTGTTCAGTTTTGTGATGACAAGTTTCTGCATAGTCTTAGCTTCGTTTTACTTTATTCTGGAGTGTTCTTTCCTTCTTCTTTCTGCTCTTTGCTCTCTTCGGTTTCCTCGCTTTTTTTGGCGGCTTTCTGGCGTTGAGCGCGAACAGTATAAGTGCGCTTCTTGGGCTTTGCCTCTTCCGCTTCCTCATCTGTCTCTTCCTCAGAGTCCTCCACTTCTGGAACAGAATCCTCCATTTCTTTCTCTTTAGCCTTTGCTTTAGCCTCCGATTCCTTAGCACGCTGCTCAGCATCCTTGGCTGCCTTTTCAGCATCCTTCACGGCTGCCTTCACGGCTTTCTCCTTTTCCTTTTCGGCCTTCTCGGCATTCTTCTCGGCTTCTTTCTCAGCCTTTTCCGCAGCTTCCTTTTCTAAGGCACTATCAGACTTCTGGGTTTTGCCCTTACCCTTTGTGGAAGCAGTTTCTTTCCCCTTGCCTTTGCCTTCAGTATCTTTGCCTTTGCCATTGTCCTTGCCCGCAGGAGCCTTGCTGGAGGTTTTCTTCGGACCAGCATCGGCCTTGCCATTGTCGCTCTTGCCATTGTTGGCATCGGCTTTGCCATTATCTTTGCCTACATCGGCCTTGCCATTGTCGCTGTCGTTCTTGCCATTGTTGGCATCGGCTTTTCCATTATCCTTTCCTACATCAGCCTTGCCATTATCGCCTTCGCTTTTGCCATTGTTGGCATCGTTTTTGCCTTGGTTGGCTGGAGTTTTTCCTTCCGAATCCTTATCTTTAGCTGAAGCTTTCTTGCTGTCGGACTTCCCGTTATCCTTTCCTGCAGAGTCCTTCTCTACCTTCTTGCCGTTGTCTTCGACGACATTCTTGCCGTTAACGACTTTATCGCCTTCCTCGACATTCTTACCCTTAGCGCCTTCCTTCAGGTCTGCTTCCTCCTGCTTGGCAATTTGTTCATTCTCTTTTTCCTGAGCCTTCTGTTCGGCTTTCTTCTCGCGAGCTCGTTTCTGCTGACTTCTTGCCGAAGCCTTCAGCTGGTCCTTCTCAGCCTGCTCAGCCTGTTTCTTGGCGGCCTTTGCAGCCTTTGCCTCAGCTTTCTTCTCAGCCTCTTTCGCCTTGATTTCGCGCTCCTTAGCTGCCTTTACTTCTTTCGCTGCTTTAATCTTAGCTTCTACGTCGCCCTGGAGCTCTTCTGGAATGTAAGGCTTCACCTGATAATACTTGCCATTGCGCTTTGCCTCCTTCAGTTTCACCTTATCTCTTTGAGCTTGAGTGCGCGATTTCTCGAGGTCGCGACTGAGTGTACGGAGCGTCTTTTCCCGTTCCTTGAGTTGGGTTCTAGTCTCTCTCAGCTGCTCTTTTGTCTCGGCAATACGATCCTTCAGGTACTTCTGAATGGTATCGGGATTGGTATAGAGTGCCTGAGCAGACGCAGAATTACTGCCTGCGAAGAGCATAAAAGCCTGCACAAAAAGGCAAGCAAGTATGGATTTAGCGATGTGTTTCATGTCCATAATACGGTTAATTTAGCGCAAAGTTACAAATAAGTGGGGACAAAACAAAAAGAAAAAGAGAATTTTTCTTTTATTCTCACAAAACTACACCAGTTAAGTTGTCAAACGACACACGTTAAGTTGACAAACATAACACGTTAAGTTGGGCATCTTCACGTGCTGCGTTGGCAATTACGCAGTGAGTCAAATGCTGATGACTAGTCCTTCGTTGGCGAGGATGGTGTTGGGGAAGATGCTTCGTGCCTCTTGGAGAAGGGCATCTTCGGACTTGATGCTGGCACTGAAATGGCCGATACAGAGTTGCTTCACCTCTGCATCTCGAGCCACAGTTGCAGCTTGGAGGGCTGTGGAATGTCGGGTTTGCTCTGCCCTCAAAGCTCTCTCATGGAGGTAAGTTGCTTCGTGATAAAGCAGGTCAACGCCTTTCACAATCTCCTTTAACTCAGGCAGATAGACGGTATCGCTACAATAAGCAAATGAGCGAGGCGGAGCTGCGGGAAAGGTCAGGCGTTCGTGAGGAATGACAGTTCCGTCCTCTGTCGTCCACGAAGCTCCTGCCTTGATGTTGTTTATCTGGCTGACGGGAATGCCATAAGCATCCATCAACTCTCGCTTGATGTGTGGCAAACGCGGTTTTTCACGGAAAAGATAACCCGAAGTGGGAAGCCTGTGCTCGAGGGGGATGCTGTAAACGGTAATGCTGCGGTCCTCGTAAATAAGGTCGTGCTTGCGGGTATCGACTGGATAGAAGAGGACTTTATACTGGATGTCCGCATAGTAAGTGCGCAAGAGGAACTGGAGCAGTTCTCCCACTTGCTGAGGGCCGTGAATGTGCAGCTCGGCGGTTCGGCCAAGCAGGTCCATCGTGCCTATCAGTCCGGGCAGCCCGAAGACGTGGTCGCCATGATTGTGACTGATGAAGATGTGTCCGATGTTCATCATCGAGAGCCCCATCTTCTGCATCTGCGACTGCACCCCTTCGCCACAATCGAGCATGAAGTATTTGCCTCGCACATTCAGGATTTGCGAAGTCGGCTGGTGGCGAGTGGTGGGCTTTGCTGAGCCGCAACCGAGTATGTTCAGTTCAAATGGTTCCACGTTAATTAAAGAAAAAGCCCCTACCCCTCAATTGGGGTCGGGGCTGTCATTGCATATTGGAATGTTGATTATTCCTCTGCTTTGGGCTCTTCAGCAGCAGGAGCTTCTGCCTCTGCTACGGGCTCAGCTTCTACCTTGGGTTCTTCAGCCTTTGGCTCCTCTGCCTTTGGCTCTTCAACCTTCTTGGCAGCCTTCTTTGCCTTGGGCTTTTCAGCGCTTTCGCTCATCTTAGCCTTGAGTTCTGCCAGAGCGTCGAGGTCGCCAAGCGTGGTGCTTGCAGCCTGGTTCTGAACTACGGGCTCTTCCTTCTGAGCTGCCTTGCGAGTAGCCTTCTTGGCCTCACGAGCCTCGCGAGCTTCTGCACGCTGAACATCTTCGAAGATGCGGCTGTGAGAGAGGATGATGCGCTTGCTGTCCTTGTTGAACTCGATCACCTTGAACTGCAGCTTTTCACCCTTCTGAGCCTGAGTGCCGTCTTCCTTGACGAGGTGCTTGGGAGTAGCGAAGCCTTCCACGCCGTACTCGAGCTGGATGACTGCACCCTTGTCGAGCATCTCGATGATGGTACCTTCGTGAATGCTGTCCTGAGTGAAGACTGTCTCGAATACGTCCCAAGGATTCTCCTCGAGCTGCTTGTGACCGAGAGAGAGACGGCGGTTAGCCTTGTCAATCTCGAGAACGCAAACCTCGATCTCAGCACCAATCTGCGTGAACTCGCTGGGGTGCTTGATCTTCTTGGTCCAGCTGAGGTCGCTGATGTGGATCAGACCGTCAACACCCTCTTCGATCTCAACGAAGATGCCGAAGTTGGTGAAGTTGCGAACCTTAGCAGTGTGCTTGCTGCCGACGGGATAGCGCTCCTCGATGTTCTCCCAGGGATCTTCCTTGAGC
>JAGCFN010000168.1 GCA_017650085.1 Bacteroidaceae bacterium
AATATCGTCAATGTGATACAGAATGCCGGCTACGATTCTCAGCTGTGGGAAAAGTACGACATCATCAAGCGAACTGCCGAGGAGGAACTGATTGCCTTTGGCGAAACGTCACAACCCGTCCCTGAAACTACCGGCGAAGAGGAATCGGAGGAAGTGGAGACAAAGGAACAGGAACAACAAGAACCGGAGAAGGAAATCCAATATCCCGAGGCTTTTGCCCCGCTGATGAAACGCCTCACGGCTTTCGGTAGCAGAATTCCGCAGGAAAAGGTCTTCATCCACATGGACAACACGAGCTACCAGGTGGGCGACACTATCTGGTTCTCGGCCTACCTGCGCAGGACCGACACGGGCAAACCTTCGGATGTGAGCGGCGTGCTCTATGTGGAACTCTACGGCCAGGAAGGCTACATGATAGAGCGCAAACTCATTCAGATGAAGGAAGGACAGGGCAGCGGATTCTTTGCCCTGAGCAACCTGATACAATATGCCGGATTCTACGAAATAAGGGCCTACACACGCTGGCAACTCAACTGGGGACTCTACGAGCACAAACACGGCCTGGAGGTGAGCGAATACTTCACCTCGAAACGACAGGAGAAGGAGTTCTACCGCGACTACGAGAAGCTGTACAGCCGTGTCTTCCCCGTCTACGACAAACCCCAGGAACCAGGCGATTACACGCACGACATGACCTTGCGCTCCATGCGACGGATCTACAAGAACGACCCTGAAAAGCGCGAGCTGAAGCTTTCGCTCTATCCCGAAGGCGGCAACCTGGTGGTCGGACTGCCTTGCAGAGTGGCTTTCGAAGCGGCTTTCGACGACGGGGAATGGGGGGATGGTGTCCTCGTCTATGACGGAGACTCCATCAGGACGCAGAACCGTGGCAGGGGTGTTTTCGAACTCGTGCCGCAGAAAGGACTGGAGAAGGATGTCCTCTTCGTCAACAAAGGCGGCAAGACTGCCAAAGCGAAACTGCCCAAACCACAGCAGACTGGCGTCTCGCTGAAAGTGGAACAGACCGACCGGGGCTGGGTGGCCCACATCCGACACACGGACGACATCCCCCAGGACAGTCTGGGAATCAGCCTGATGAACGAGGGAAGATGTCTCCCACTACCCCTAGAAAGGAAGGATGAATCAGCCGGCTCTTTCTCCCTCTCGTTGGGAGAGACTTTGGAAGGGGCTTGTTCTGGGGTTTACCAACTGACCGTCTTCGACACGAGGGGACGCGTCTTTGCCGACAGACTCTTCTTCAACAGGGGCAAAGAGGACTTCAACCCGACCGTAAGCATCGAGGGACTGAAGAAGGAATACCAGCCCTACGAACCCGTCAACCTGACCCTGAAGGCTCCGCAGAACAGGTCTTCCGTCTCGATAACGGTCAGGGATGATTCGCGGAGAGACCTCCTCTACGACAACGGAAACATCCTGACGGAAATGCTCCTCGCGAGCGAAATACGCGGCTTCGTGCCCCAACCGGGCTGGTATTTCGAGCAGGACGACGAGGAACACCGCCTTGGCCTCGACCTCCTGATGATGACGCAGGGCTGGCGACGGTTCGACTGGGAAAGTATGGCTGTGCCAGGACTCTGGGGCATAAGGGAACCTGCCGAACAAGCTCCCATCCTGATAGGCAGAACATACGAAAATGTCACGCCCTACGACGACGAAACCATCGCCAAGCAAGACAAGGACAAGCAAGAAGAGGACCTGAGCGACTTCTATGGAAACGACAGCAGAGTTCCCAGGGACAGCTATTACGACAGTGGTCGAAGCCCACGTGACAGAGACGACTACAGGGTGGACTACGACCTCCCCATGCAAGGGGACTGGGGCAGAGAAGCGGACCGCATAGCCCGCGACAAAACGGGTTACAGGCGTTCCATCGAGAAGAAGGCCGAGAAAGACAAGGACCGGACCGAACTGAAAGTGCATGGCGAACAGGTTCTGATCGACTACGACGAGCCTGTCGAATGCGAATGTGTCACAAACCGGGGGGCTTTCCTCATCCAGCTGCTACCCTTCTACGGCCAGTCTATTTTGTTCCTCAGCGTGGCAGATACGACCAAATGGAAGAAAGGGGAACAATATCTGTGGGTTCAGGCCGAGCCGGATAATGAGTATACCGACTTTGACTATTTGCCTGCAAGCGCGAAAGCCCGTCGCAAGATATTCGTCGACCCCCCAGACTACCTGGCCCGCATCGTATGGCCCTATCCTCATTTCGTCAAGCCCTACTCGTTCTATCAGAACCGTGTGGCTCCACGGATTGAGCAAGAGGAAAGTGCCGAAAAGTGGACGAAGGTGGGTGACGAGACCCTGATGCGCGAAGTGACTGTCAAAGCCAAACGGAACACCCTTCGCAGGTTCGACGACACTTGGCCCATAATGGCCATAGACGCCCTGGAAGCGGACAATATGTGTACCGACTACGGGCTCGACTTCATGCGCATCATGGTGGGCGACTTCGGAGTCGGAACCAACCCGAAACTGAACGAAGTGAACATGGAGAAAACGTTCGAAACGCGTTATGGCTATGGAAAGACGCGCAGGATGCTGCTGGATTATGAGATCCCCAAGGACTCCATCTATGCCAGAAAATACCTCATATCAGGCACATTCTCGCTTAGATCCAGTTTTGGCGGACCATCTGGACCTAATGATATGGGAGGACCTGAATTCACACTCTCGCCAGGAGAATCGAGGGAATACATGGGAACAGGCATCTGGGACAAGTATGTGTTCTATTCCGACTACAGCCCTCGCATGGAAGGAAGCGATTTGTACTACGGAGGTAACGAACCCAAGACCACACTCGTGCTCTATCCGTATGCAGACGGGTCGCGGAGAATGACCTACAGGGACCGCCGATACATCCTGAACGGCTTTGCCTATCCTGCCGAGTTCTATTCTCCCGACTACAGCAATCAAACGCCTTCGGAAGAGAAGAAAGACTATCGCAGAACACTCTACTGGAACCCAAATGTGGAGATAGATGACGAAGGCGAGGCGGAAATAAAGTTCTACAACAACTCGCGTCAGACTACCCTCTCCGTTGAAGCGGAAGGCCAGGCCCAAGACGGCACCCTCCTCTGGGGCGAATGGTAAAAGCCCAGTGTCGAAGAATCTAAACATGCTCTATAACATCTTTTTATAGGCGAGGATGTAAGATTTCTGCATTTTCCTTTGAGGCAATTGTTTTTTTTGCTATATTTGCAAGGAAAAATGCAACTTTAACTACATTATACGCCTATGGACAAAGTACTTATTTCCGGACTAAAGAGAGAGAACTTCCAGGCTGTCATTCAGGGAAAAGAGACTGACCTCTTCGTCCTCACGAACAGCAACGGTATGGAAGTCTGCATCACCAATTACGGAGGTGCTATCATGGCCATCATGGCTCCCGACAAGGAAGGCAAGATGGCCAATGTCATTCAAGGACACGACTCCATTCAGAACATGGTGAACAGTCCTGAACCTTTCCTCAGCACGCTTGTTGGCCGTTACGGCAACCGTATTGCCAAGGGACACTTCACCATGAACGGCAAGGACTACAGCCTGGCCATCAACAACGGCCCCAACCACCTGCATGGCGGACCTACAGGGTTCCATGCCCGTGTATGGGATGCTGAACAAATCAACGAACACGAACTGGTGCTCCGATACATCTCGGCCTATTACGAGGAAGGCTTCCCCGGAGAACTGCACATGAATGTGAAGTACAGCCTGACGGAAGACGACGAACTCATCATCGACTATCGCGGCACCACGAACAAGAAGACTCCGGTCAACATGACCAGCCACGGCTTCTTCTCCCTGGCCGGCATAGCCAATCCGACACCCGAGGCTCTGAACAACATCCTCATCATCAACGCGGATTTCTACATTCCCATCGACGAGACAAGCATCCCGACAGGCGAAATCCTGAAGGTGGAAGGCACTCCGTTCGACTTCCGCACACCTCATGCTGTGGGCGAAAGAATAGGCGATACAAGCTGTCAGCAAATCGTCAACGGAACAGGTTACGACCATTGCTTCGTCCTCAACAAGAGAGAGCCAGGCGAACTGTCGTATGCCGTGAAATGCGTAGAGCCCATCAGTGGCCGTAAGATGGAAATGTGGACAACCGAGCCAGGCGTTCAGTTCTATAGCTCGAACTGGCACAGCGGCTTCACGGGCAATCAGGGAGCAACCTACCCCAAGTACTCGGCTCTCTGCTTCGAGGCTCAGCACTTCCCCGACTCGCCCAACCATCCATACTTCCCCAGCACTATCCTGAAGGCTGGTGAAATCTACAGGCAGAAGACGATATACAAGTTTGGAATAGAATACTAGACGAAGAAAAACAAAATACATTTATAAATTCAAAACTCAAAATTTTATGTCACAATCAAAATCGAATAGCAACATTATTGCTATCATCACAATGTGCTTCATCTTCGCGATGATCAGTTTCGTAACCAACATGGGAGCTCCCTTCGGCAACATCTGGGGCTTCAAATATGACTTTGCCGCTTCATGGGGTAACCTGATGAACTTTGTGGCATACCTGTTCATGGGTATTCCCTCTGGCATGCTCCTGAAGAAGATTGGTTACAAGAAGACAGCTCTTGCAGCTCTCGTAGTCGGCATCATTGGTCTTGCTCTCCAATACCTGTCGAGCATCTATGGAGACGATATCGCAGCTGGCTCGTACAACGGAACCCCCATCGCCCTGAACCTTTACATCTATCTGCTTGGCGCATTCATCTGCGGTCTTTGTGTCTGCATGCTGAACACTGTTGTAAACCCCATGCTGAACATGCTTGGCGGTGGTGGCAACAAGGGTAACCAGCTCATCCAGATTGGTGGCACTCTGAACTCTCTGACCGCCACTCTGACTCCTATGCTTGCAGGTATCCTGGTAGGTACAGTTACGGAGAACACCAGCATGTCCGACGTATCGCCCCTGCTCTTCATCGGTATGGCTGTATTCGCCATCTCGTTCTGCATCATCTACTTCGTGGCAATTCCTGAGCCCAACTTCGGAGACAGCGGTTCCATCTGGGACAGCATGAAGGGCGCTCTTCGTTTCCGTCACCTCATTCTTGGCGTGATTGCCATCTTCTTCTATGTAGGTATCGAGATCGGTATTCCCATGCACCTGAACTTCTATGTGACGAACATGGGCTTCGAAGGTTCTGCTGCCATCGGTGGCACTCTGGCTGCCAGCTACTGGTTCATGATGCTGATCGGACGTTTCAGCTCCACATTCATCAGCGGCAAGGTTAGCACCAGAACCCAGATGACTATCGTTTCCACAGTCGCTCTCTGCCTCCTGCTTGCTGCAATCTTCCTGCCCGAATCTGTCGCTACAGAGTTCAAGGGTCACGAGATTCCCGTCAAGGTGTTCTTCCTGGCTGCTTGCGGTCTTTGCACATCCATCATGTGGGGCGGTATCTTCAACCTCGCAGTTGAAGGTCTTGGCAAGTACACAGAAGCTGCTTCCGGCATCTTCATGATGATGGTCGTAGGTGGTGGTCTGATGCCTTGGCTGCAGGACGTTATCGCTAAGGCTAGCGGCACTATCACCAGCTATTGGCTCGTTGTGGCTATGGTGGCTTACATCCTCTTCTTCAGCCTTATCGGCTCAAAGAACGTCAACAAGGACATCAAGGTAGATTAAACTTTATTCATTATATATAAAATAGCACTATGAAATTAACAATCGACGACGTAAGAAGTCGTTTCATCAAACACTTTGACGGCTCCACTGGCAACGTTTACGCTTCTCCTGGCCGCATCAATCTCATTGGCGAACATACTGACTACAACAATGGCTTCGTATTCCCCGGTGCCGTAGAACAGGGCATCATTGCTGAGATCAAGCCCAACGGCACTCGCAATGTACGCGCCTACTCCATCGACCTGAAGGACTACACAGAGTTCTGCCTGGACGACGAGAAGGGTCCCAATGCAACTTGGGCTCGCTACATCTTCGGCGTTTGCCGCGAGATGATGGCTCTCGGAGTTCCCGTAGAAGGTTTCAATACTGCATTTGCAGGTGATGTTCCCCTTGGAGCAGGCATGAGTTCAAGTGCCGCTCTGGAGAGCACATACGCCTTTGGCATCAACGACCTCTGGGGTGAGAACAAGATTGAGCGCATGGAACTGGCCAAGGTCGGTCAGCGCACAGAGCACAAGTATGTCGGCGTGAACTGCGGCATCATGGACCAGGCTATCAGCTGTCTGGGCAAGAAGGGTGCTTTGCTTCGTCTCGACTGTCGTAGTGGCGAATACGAGTACTTCCCCTGGAATCCCAAGGGCTACCAGCTCATCCTCGTCAACAGTTGTGTGAAGCACGAACTGAAGGGTTCTCCTTACAACGAACGCCGTCTGCAATGTGAGCACGTTGCTGAGGTTATCGGCAAGATTCATCCCGAGGTGAAGAGCCTTCGTGATGCCAACTACGACATGCTGGAGGAGGTGAAGAGCCAAATCACAGAGGACGAGTACAAGCGTGCTCGCTATGTCATCGGTGAGGTGTTCCGCGTTCTGGCTGTCTGCGATGCTCTCCAGAAGGACGACTACGAGACTGTCGGCAAGATGATGTACGAGACACACTATGGCCTGAGCAAGGAGTATGAGGTAAGCTGCGAAGAGCTTGACTTCCTCAACGAGGTTGCTAAGGAAGAAGGCGTGACCGGTTCCCGCATCATGGGTGGCGGCTTTGGTGGCTGCACCATCAACCTGGTAGCTGACGAACTGGCTCCCAACTTCAAGAAGGTTGTAGTAGAGAAGTTCCAGAAGAAGTACGGCAAAAAGCCCATCGTCATTGATGTAGTCATTGGCGACGGAGCACGCAAGCTGTGCTAGATGCTGGATATGAGATTAGAGATTAGGGATTAGAGTCAACTCTATTCCCTTTTCTCTATTCTTTTTCCTTAAAATCTATACTAAAACTCACATGGCATTATTAGACTGGATTGTCATTGGCGCGTTCTGCTGTGCGCTAATCGGCATAGTTATTTGGGTCGTTTCACAGAAGAACGACAACTCGGCAGACTATTTCCTCGGAGGAAAGGATGCAACTTGGATAGCCATTGGTGCATCTATCTTCGCCTCGAACATTGGTTCCGAACATCTCATCGGCCTGGCAGGAGCAGGTGCTTCGTCGGGTATGGCGATGGCACATTGGGAGATTCAGGGCTGGATGATTCTGATACTGGGTTGGGTGTTTGTGCCGTTCTATTCCCGTTCTATGGTTTACACCATGCCCGAGTTCCTGGAACGCCGTTACAACACACAAAGCCGTACCATCCTTAGCGTCATTTCGCTCATTTCTTATGTGCTGACAAAAGTGGCCGTGACGGTATATGCCGGAGGTCTTGTCTTCCAACAGGTCTTTGGCATCAAGGAGCTGTGGGGTATCGACTTCTTCTGGATTGCAGCCATTGGCCTTGTGCTCATCACGGCTCTCTACACCATTCTGGGTGGCATGAAGAGTGTGCTCTACACCTCTGTGCTCCAGACACCTATCCTGTTGCTCGGTTCGTTCATTATTCTCATTTTAGGTTTGAAAGCACTTGGCGGATGGGACGACATGATGAGTATAACTGAGATGAAACCCGTCAATGCATATGGTGATGACATGAACGACCTGATGCGCAACATAAATGACCCGCAGTATCCATGGTTGGGTGTCTTGATCGGTTCATCTGTTATTGGCTTCTGGTATTGGTGTACAGACCAATATATCGTTCAGCGTGTGCTATCAGGCAAGAATGAGCGGGAGAGCCGTCGTGGTACCATCTTCGGAGCATACCTGAAGTTGCTGCCTGTTTTCCTGTTCCTCATCCCCGGCATGATTGCTTTGGCACTACATCAGAAGAGTCTGGGTGCCGGTGCAACATTCCTTCCATTGAACCCTGACGGTACTGCGATAGCCGATGCAGCCTTCCCCACCCTTGTGGCCAAGTTATTGCCTGCTGGCGTGAAAGGTTTAGTCGTTTGCGGTATCCTTGCAGCCCTGATGTCTTCACTGGCTTCGCTGTTCAACAGTTCGGCCATGCTGTTCACCATCGACTTCTGGAAACGCTTGAAACCTCAAACGTCTGAGAAGAGATTGGTTCGCATCGGCCAGATTGCCACAGTCGTTATCGTGATTCTTGGCATCCTTTGGATTCCCATCATGCGAAGCGTGGGCAATGTGCTTTACAACTACCTGCAGGACGTTCAAAGCGTGCTTGCCCCGGGTATCGCAGCAGCCTTCCTGTTGGGTATCTGCTGGAAACGTGCTTCGGCCAAAGGTGGTCAGTGGGGCTTGCTCTCTGGCATCATCATCGGTTTAACACGTCTGGGAGCAAAGGTTTACTACAGTAATGTCACCGATGCACCGGACAGCTGGTTCAAGGCTGTGTTCTACGACTTCAACTGGTTGTTCTTCAGTGGCGTCATGCTGGTTGTCTGCTGTCTGATAGTCATCGTTGTATCGCTCTTCACAGAAGCTCCAAGCAAGGAGAAGATACAAGGCTTGGTATTCGGCACATCTACTCCAGAGCAGATTGCTGCCACGCGTGCCAGCTGGAACAAGTGGGATGTCTTCCACACTGTCATTATCATCTGCATCACGGTAGCATTCTACATCTATTTCTGGAACACTTAAATCATCATCGAAAAAAAGAGGCCTTCTTCCTGGTTTGGGAAGAGGGCCTTTTTGTTTTAACACGCCACGATGACAAACGTATAGTGTTAAGATTGCAATTGTATAGTGTTAAGATTGCAATTGTATAGTGTTAAGATTGCAATTGCATAGTGTTAAGATGGCAAACACATAGTGTTAAGTTTGGAAACTAGGTTAAGCTAATTTGCAGACTTAGTACGCTATCTTCTTTCCATCGACGATACAGATGCCCGGTTGCGGCTCTTGAAGGCGTATTCCCTGAAGATTGTATATCCCCAGATCATTTCCTTCTTTGAAAAAATTCGGAGCGTTCACTCCCGTAGCGTCATCTTTTGCAGACATCATATAGGCGTAGTAGAAACCACCAGTCTTGGTTCCTGTTGGGGAGGTAAGATGAATCTGGACGGTTTCCTTACCGCTTGTAGCTTCTTCAGGAATCGGATAGCAACGCATGATGAAACGTCCAGGATCGTTGTGGAAGAGACTTTCCGAGGCGACAAGAACGCCATCGCACATAATGTCGAAGTTGCGCACATCACCCTCGTCTCCCCAATACAGGAGCATCAGGTAGTTGCGGTTCGTCTTGTTCACCTTCATCGTCCATTTCTGTCCCGTTGTACCAGAACCGTCGAGCCAAGTCCTTCCCCTGAAAGTTCCGCGTCCCCCATTGCTGGAATAATGATGGCTGGTTCTCGAAGAACCTTGTGTTGTCCAGAAATAATCGACGGGAATAGTCTCTTCTGGCACATCCTCCGACAGAGCCGTATAAATGCCGAAAACTCCTCCAACCGTGTTCTGGGCGTTAATTGCCTGCATCTTTATCGTCACTTTCTCCTTACCCTTCGTCAACTCGAAAGGTATGGGATGACGCATGTAGTAGTACTCGCCTGGCAAGAAATTGTTGAGTTCATCGTAGGAGAACTGTGTTCCGTCGCAATAGATGTCGTATCGGCGATTCCCACCATCACTACCCCATTGTTTCGTGATGAAATCCATGGGAAGACCAGAGTCAACCTTCAGGTCGTAACTGATCCAGCCCCCATAAGCATCTCGCCACCCTAAATCGGGACCTGTATTCATGTTTTGGCCTTGCAAGTTGTGAGCACGTTCGCTGGCAGTATTGCATATCTTCACCTCATCGATGAAATCAATGGGACGTTCCATCTTGCTGGCATCCGTCGGAATCCACACGAGCATGGGCGAAGCGGCACGATGCGCTCTGGCAAAATAAGGGATAAGGGAGATAACTTTGCTAGTCGAAACCACTTCGTCTCCATTCAACGAACCAGACTGTCCATTCATGCGAAGCCTCTGTATGCCTCCCTTGAAAAGTGTTGTCAAAGAAGACGGGGCTGCTGCAGATGTTCCTGTCGCACCAGTCTCGATGTACAAGTTGCTGAGTTTACCACCATTGTCCACACCCTCAGCACAATAAACAAGCGGTCCGCGCTCATAAGCACACAGACCTTTGTTACTCTTCAGATTCTCGTTCGAAACGACTTGATGGATGTCCATCGGAAGTGAAATCTCCACATAATCGTTGGTCTGCCAATCCTTCTGCAAGAGTGCATAACCATCCTGAACAGTATAGTCGACTTCCTCGCCATTCACCTTGATGACGACTGGTGTAGTTGTCGGATTGATATAAGAATAAAGGTCGCTCTCCACAGGCTTGTTCACAGCCCAACCGGGAATGCGAACCTTCAAAGTTTTGCCTGTCGAATTGCCTTCAACACTGTTAAATGTTAGCTTCACATCACCTTTGTAAGGATATGAGCCTGTGACAGTTATGCCAAACGAAGCATCTCCAATAGTTGCCTTTGCCCTGCTAGCTACAAACAGGTTCCAGTAGAGGGCATCATCATCAACTGCATAGATATATCCAGGCACAGAAGGAATGAGACGGCAGAGGTTTGTTGGACAACAACTTGTGCCAAACCATTCAGATCGCGGATCACCTCTTTCGCTCGAAGCCAGACGGTTCGGATAGTAGAACGTCTTACCCTGAATGCCATAACCATCCAGCGTAGTATTGTACAGAGCCCGTTCCATCATATCGATATACTTTCCCTCGCCATGCAGACGGAACATGCGAAGATTGAACATGCAGCCAGACACGGAAGCACACGTCTCGCAATAAGCTGAGGAATTCGGCAATTCGTAATCCTCTCCGAATGCTTCGTTATTATCGCGAGCACCAAAGCCACCTGTGATGTAGAACTTCTTGCTTGCGATATTATTCCATATTGCGGTTACAGCCGTCTCATAAGCCTGGTCGCCACTATAGCGCACCCAATCGGCCATACCGCTATAGAAGTACATGGCTCGGACTGCATGTCCCTCTGCTGTCCGCTGCTCTATGGCGGGCAAATGGTCTTGCCAATACTTGCCGTTAACACGCAGGTCTAAGCTGGTAGGGTCAAACTGGCGGATGCCTCTGCAATCGAGGAAGAACTTGCATCCCTGCAGATAGCGTTCCTCTCGCGTCAGTTCATAGAGGCGCACCAAAGCCATCTCGACCACAGCATGACCTGGAGCCATCTTGATACCATCTTCGTTGAAGACATCCAACATGTTGTCCGCAGCCCTCTTGGCACAATTCAGAAGCTTGTCCTTGCCCGTTGCCAAATAGTACGCTATGCCGGCTTCAACAAGTTCAGCCACATTGAACGTCTCGTGCGAAAGGTTCCAATCACCTTTCCACTTCTCCCCATCATACCAGGGATGCAAGGGATTGTGAATCGTGAAGTTAGTCTGGATGTAACCGTCAGGCTCCTGAGCGGAACATATCTTGTCGATAACGCCATCGCAATATTCTTCCAGACTTGCATTTGCCTGTGTAGTCAGCACATACGAAGCCCCCTCAAGCACCTTATATACCTCAGCATCATCGTATGGCTGACCTGATTGGAAAGTCAAATCACCCACTTGAGCCTCGCCGCTAACAATCTTTCCGGCATACTCGAAATTGCGTATCTGACCTGCATCCGACACCTTTTGGAAGGCGTAACGGATGGTCGTGTTGCGCATCACATCCAGTCTTTGTTTCCAGAACTGGTCGTTAACCTGCACATCGGTAAACGGCACCTGCTTAATCTCACCCGTCGCCATCGCACTACCGCAAAAGCAAGACAGGCAAATACACACCAAAAACTTACTTGTCATAGGATATTTTGCTATTTCTTATTGCAAAGATACAAAATAATTTAATATTTGATAATTATTAGTGAATAAAGATAAGAAGAAAAAAGCAGACGCACCAAAGCGCGTCTGCACAATCAAAGGTCACCAGATCTCGTTCCAAACATTATCGCCACCTGAAACCTCTTTCGTTTCGAGGTCAACGTCGTCTTTCCATTCCACTTTGCTCGTATCTAAAGATAAGGCAATAAAGCTAACGGGCTCTGCTTGCTCTATGGTCAAGGCAGGAGCTATATATAAACTCTTACTCATGTTACTTGATGATTTTCTTGCCATTAATTATGTTGATACCTTTCTGAATCTTCTGCAGAAGTTGACCTGAAAGATTATAAACTCTATAGTTCTTATCATCTATGGAGAATTCTAGAGAGGATATTCCTGTTGCATTATCGTCCAAAGAGATGACATATGCTTTGACGCCAGAATCAACACTTATTGCAGCACGATAAGGGCTCAATGTACCAGTATTCACACCTACAAACTTGCCATCTGAAAGTCCATAGACGCCACTGACGGTTTGTGTTGTGTAAGTGCCAAAGAATTCAACGCCACTCATCGTTACAGAAAGAGAAGCAGGAGTTGCAGGAAGCAATGTCTCTGTCATGTCTTTCAGCATTTTGCCATCGGCAGATGGAACTAAAATATAAGGCTTGTTTGCCGCCGTAGATCCTGTTACAGCCGTAAAGATTAATACATCACCTTTTACGGAACTCAACTCGTACGCTGTGCCATTAAGGTTTTCGGCTGGAACAGATACAGGAAGAATAAAGCTAATCATTCGGTCTGCTTCTACGCTGCGGTCATAGCTAACACTTGCCACTTCCATGTCTGCTTTGATTTCCGGCATAGCCTTTCCGTCTTCAAGAACGAGGTCTGTTCCGTAATAGGTAAGGACAAAGTTGTCGAACACGCACCAAGGAGACTCTGCATTCTGCGCGGAACGAACACCAAGACGAAGTGTACCATCGGACACCCAAACCTTCAGAGAAACAGCATATTCGCCACCATTGAAAGCTTCGGCAGCTGCTCTGGTATTACCAACCTCGTCTGTAATGACAGGAACCGTAGCCTCTACCTCGTTGGCAAAAAGCGCACCGGCAGCATTCCGGGTGAAGGCCTGTGCTTGAAGTTCGTACTGGCCATTGGGTATGTCGGTCAGCACCTGATATACATCCACGTTAGCATCACTGCTCTGACCTACATAGTTGGGGTCATTATTCGTTCCGTCCTCGACGGTAAAGTTACCTTGCCAGGCTTGATACATCTTGTCGTGACGGCCGAAATTGGAGCCCTTGACAAGAGGCGTGGCATTGACAGGAGCTGTCACAGAAGCTAAGTCCATCTCTGCTTTAATCGTCTCAGGCGTTACAAGTTCCCATTGAGCGACCTCTGGAGAAGCAAGCAGGCTGAGGAACTGCAAACCCGAACGTCCGTCGCCATTATCCTGAAGCACCCTACCCTCCATGCTATTTACTTGAAGAAGGTATCTGCCTTCGGTAATCTCGCGTATAGAATAACTCGTTTCTCCGCTGTCGACATAACCGTCCGTCCCAATGAAATGCCTGCTGGCATTCTCAAATACCTGGCTGTCCAGCGTGTAAAGGCCATTACCCAGATAGGTGGACTTGACGTTCAATCCATTAAACGGATTGGTAGCAAGTTGCGTACCCCAGTCGTGGCCTTGCGAAATGTACTGTCCGGTCTCTACGTTACGCAGAAGATAAGTGCCGTCGTGAACTGCTGGCGTGTCAGCTCCTGCAGCAGCAACGGTCGTTTCTGTTCCGTAATAGTACAATTCGAAGTTATCGAAGACACACCAAGCAGCTGCATCTGCTCCTTCAGCCTTGATACCGATACGAAGCGAACCGTCCGTCACCTCTACGGTAACAGCATTTCTGTATTCACCATTGTTGAAAGCATTGCCTGCGCCTTCACAATTAGTAGGAGCACTGCCGTCTTCAACACTCTTCAGTGGTGTCTCTGTGTTGCCGGCATATAACTTTGCCACAACACCTTCGCCAGCTCCTGCCTTGTAGAAGCCTTGGGCACGAAGCTGATAGACTCCATTAGGAAGGCCTGTCAGCGACTGATGAATGTCGTAACTGCTGACACCCGTCTTCTGGCCGACATAGTTGCTTCTGTTGCTGCCCCAATCGAGAACCTCACGAGGCGACTGACCTTCTTCGCACAAGCCTTCCCAGAGAGCAGCAGGGCCATCGTCGTGACGGCTGAAGTCCCAGCATTCAATCATGAAGGTAGCATCTTTGGGGAAGATGTTATAGATAGAAGGAGAGGTCAGCTCGGCAAGCAAATCTTCCTTGGTCAGCATTTGCCAAAGGAACACATAGTCGCGATTCTGATTGTTCCAGTCGTTGTAGTTGTCCGAGAAGCGTCCACGGTCCGTCTCCCAAGGATAGTTCTGGCAAAGTTCTTGGTTGTTCTCAATGTTCTTAATGCGAGCAAGGTGCTTTTCCTCGTCCACCCAGCTGATTTGCAGAGGTGTGCCGCCATTATCGATCCAGCAGTCACCGCGGAACCAATGCTCATTCATATTGTCGCCCGAGAGGTTGGTGTTCAGCTTGTAGACGCCGTCCACCTGCTCGTACGTAAAGCGTTTACCATGCTTTCCCATAGCAGCCATCACACCCCAGTCATGGCCAGCCTTCAGGAACATTCCTGTCGCATTGTTTCTGATAAAGTAATCACCTACGGGAATTTCGTTCTCTGCATATAAAACAGAGATAGCCATTCCCATCAGGATTGATGTTAATAGTGTCTTTTTCATAATCTTAATACTTTATGTCACGTTTATCAATATGCTTTCTTGATATTTCCTTTAGCCGACTTAATGATATAGACAGCTTTGGACTCAGGACGGAATGATGCACCTTCTCCCTCATATACCAGCTTGCCGTCCATGGTATAGACTTTAACTATTCCGTTGAGAGAGACAGTTCCATCGGCGTTACCGATGCCATCAGCGCCAGAGACATTAGGATCACAGAATATGATTCTCTCGCGATTCATATCGAAGCTGATGCAGTATTCACCAGTTGGAATGAGCCACTTAGTGTCGCCTCTATAACGATTCAAGTCATCATAGATAACGTCCTTCACTGCATCATTTGTATATCCTGCATTACCATATCGGGCATGATTCCAGTCGTATGGGTCGCGGCAAGCAAAGAGCGTGACGCCTGCCCTGCCATTATCAAAGTCTTCAAGCGTGACTACACCTTCGTAGATGCCATCACCGAGATGTGCCAGCGGGCATGCATCATTGCGCTGCCAATGTCCAGTGGGCAGTGTGCCTGCAAGATAAACATTAGCAGGCCATGGGAACTCTCCCACGGGATGCATCTCGATTGTCATGTTCTCGAGGTCAATATCTACATCAAAGTCGCCACCTGTTGTATTGAAGCAATCGTCATCCCTGTTGCTGAGCAGGCCCATCTTCTTTGAATAATGAGCGGGCGTAAAGAAACGGTCGAGGCTTCCAACCTCACGACCAAAACTTTGACCTTGATATACGAAATATATGCTGGCGCGTCCGCCCCAACCCTCACTCCTGTCCTGAAGTGATATTCTACCTGCGAAGTGCCCGTTCTCTTGACGAGAAAGCGGATAAAGCAGACAGAGTTGGTTCCAGTCGCCGTCTGTCATGTCACCGTAGCAGTATATGGCGTCGAGTTCGGGCAACTGATAAATGTTCTTTGCAATGTCCAATGCTTCTTCATCAGAATAATTGCCCTCATAAATATTATTCCAGCATTCATTATAGAGGTCTTCTAATTCTGTGTATCGTTCTTCCGAAACAGTGGGATTGCCCGAGAAGACTATATCCGACATATACTCTACGGCTGTAATTAACGTATCATAATACTCAATGCCTTTATATACATTGTTAATATAGTCGTTGATGTTTGATAGCATTGCGAACTTTTCTTCATTGTTATCAGAAGCCTTAGCTGCGTTAATAGTATTATTCAGCATGTCGATATGTCCTTTATAGAAATATGTCTCGGTCATGGCTGAAAGCATAGCAGCACGAGCTTCCATGTTCTCCAGCATACCATCCATAGCTTCTTCACTATGAGCACGGAAGATGAGTTGGAAATCTGCCCAAACGCACCAGTCCTCGTTATAATAAGGCTTGCGAGTGTGTCGCATACCTAGCGTCAACTTTCCATCCGTAACAATAGCATAAGCTTTTTGCTTGTATCGTCCTCCATTGAAAGCAATCGATGCACCATGACTGCTATTAGGCATGTAACCATATTCTTCACTATAGTCATCTTGTGGCCAATTGCCCACATTGTCTATCCAGCAATTCTCATGATTCCGTGCATCTGCCTGATGTACCCCATCGCTAATGATGTGTTGGACAGTTGTGGTATAATCATTCATATAAACTTCTATAGGCAACTTCTCAGCAGGGAAGTATTTATTCTGTCCTGGACGATAAAGGCCATAAAAATCCAGCTCATAGATACCATCAGGCAGTTCGTTCTCAATGGTTTGGTGGAAATCAAAGGAACAGTTCCACGCTTCGCCTAGCCACATGTCGGAATATAACTGCCAGTTGTCGCCCTTGCCACCAGTTCGAGAGTAGAAGTTACCACTATTTGTACGCGACCACACCCAACCTTCAAAGTTTGGCTGGTTGAAATCAGCGTTCTTAATCATATAGGTTATGTTGGTGCCATTGCCGATACCATTCTCAACAGCAGTGGTATAGAGAGACTCCATGAAAGCCATTTCCTCCAGAACCTCTTCTGTAGACAATTGCTTGTTTTCAATGATATAGTAAAATGTTCCTCTTGGGTAGGTTTCACTGGCCTCCTCATATTCCGTTAGATAAGCCTCCAAAATATCTCTGTATTCACCATAAATCTCATTTTCATACATAAGTTCCACTAACTCATCGTGCCGGGCCTTGTACTGAGCATATGCCTCTGCATTTGCTTTAAAGGAGAGACGAAGAGAGTCCATCATGGCATAGCAGGAAAGAATTTCTTCCGGTGTGGTAGCACTCTTGAAGTTAGCAACAGCTTCATTATATTCTGTTATAATGGTTGTCTTAGCAAATAGTTTCGACAGGTCTTGTATCAGTTCCGCTTGCTGTTCTTTAATAAGTTCGTATGCTTCATCCTCTTTACCTAAATAGTATAGCCTCCAATTATCGACAATACTCCATTGGCTCTCGATATAATTTAGATCGCGAAAACCGATAGTGAGGTTACCGTCTGTTACAACAATATAGGTGATATTCTCATCATAATAGCCACCCATCGTGTAGAAATGGAATGATTCAGGGTTGTCAGGAATATATGTACCATTTGCAAGTTGGGCTGTACCGTATTCAGAAGCGGGTTCGACGGTAGAACAAGAAGCCAAGTCCATAACAGGGGCATAGAGGTCGATGTTTCCACTCTTGCCGTAAAGAACAGATGTGCGAAGACTCTGGTCAGCAAGACTGCCTGAAGCATACCAAGAATCCCAATAATTTCCGACTCTATGCAAAGCAGAAGCATTAAGTTCATACACACCATCAGGAAGGTCAGACCCTAGATTCTGCCAATGGTCGAAAGGATGGTTCCAGTTCTCCCAAGTGCCCCAAGAAACCTGTGTCGCGCCAGTTCCTTCCCAACCTTCGCGACTATCACCATCGTAATTGGGGTTAACGATGAGGAGTGTCATGTCCAAAGGCTCACTTATTGAAGCCGTTTCTGCCAGATTGAACAAAGAATCTCTTACTGACATTTCTGCCCAGCTTCTAACACCAAAGACAGACAGAAGCAAAAGGACGTAAAGTTTTGTTTTCATATTGATTATGTATTTAGGTGGGTGAAAGTTTATTCTATCTAAGCCATTTATTGCCGTTCTGAATGTATATTCCTTGTGGTTTGTCTTGCATAAGTCTGCCACTCAGATCATAAATACCTTCGTTAGGATCTGCATAAGTGACAACTTTCTGCATCCCTGTACCTGTATTGGACGCTGCTATTACAAAGACATTATAACTATTGGCTTTAACGACAAGTCTTCCTCCTGGCGTAACAGTTGACTCAACTGGAACAAAACGCGTAGGCCTTTCTGGAGTGTTTTCTCCGTTCAGGACTCCGCTAAGCGAGTAAGAATTTATGCTGCCAATTTCGCCGAAACCTGTGAGATTGAGTGTTAAGCCTCTGCTTGCTGTTCCATAATTAACAATGTGCAGGACAATGGTGTCGCCTGTTTCGTTTCGTGTGGCAGTATAATCGAGGTTATTATTCGTGGTACAGGAGCTTTCCACGAGCAGAGGCTGATGGTTCATCGCCGCCATCTGCTGGGCATAGAACGGGGGTTGCATCCACACCTGTGAGGGAGAGAAGAAGATTTGCCCCTGGTCCCAGCCGTTGTCGTTCTGCTTGTAGGGCTGCAAGGCATTGGCAGGACTGTCCATGGGAACAAAGCCTGCAGAGCGGCGAACCACGTTGAGCATGACTGCATGTGCAAGGGCTCGGGCCATGTCGTGTGTGTTGCCATTCTCTTCCAAGATGGCACATCGCATGGTTGTCTGTGGGTTCCATTGCAAGAAGAACTCGTGCATCCGCTTTATCTCCGCTTCGATGTCTTTGGCCTGCTGGGGTGTCTCAGTCCAGGGATGGTAGTCCCAGAAGTCACATTTGCCGTCAAGGGACTGGAAGACATACTTCATTGTCTCCACTTCATTAGGCCTCCACCAGGCTGCATTGATAAACTTCAGTTCGGGATAGACTGCATGGACGGCATTGTATAAAGTAAGGTAACGCTCCACATAATGCTCATAGCCACTTCGGGCTGAAGAGCCTATGTATTCCTCATTGCCTATCTCTATGTATTTCAATCCATAAGGTTCAATCTCTTGAAGCATTGCAAGAACATCGGAAGGATTGTCCTCGATGTTGATTGCGAAGGTGGGTTCTGTACCGATAAGTCTGGCAAACTCGACGAATTCGGGTATTGCGAAACCGTTTGTTGCAAACCTGTACCAGTGCCCATAATAGGGTTGGCGCTCGAGGCGACTGCCTGTCATGTTCTTGGTCATGTATTCCGCTGCATTTACCATCGTGCCACCATAACGCAGGAAGGTAAGGTGCTGCTGACGGAAAGCCTCTGTAATGTCTGAGCGGAAAGGATAAGATTCGGTGCAGAGCAAAACCTGATCAACCCAAACTCTACCCTCTTCTGCCAATTCAAGTGTGAAGCACCCTTTCGGGTCGCTGTTGTTGGGAATCAGCTCGACATCGAAACGCTGCCAATTACTTGTAATTCCATCAATTTCCATGCGAGCGTATTCTTTGCTTCTATCTGAGGATTGAAGGGCAACCTGCACTTTTCCAGAGCCTTTCAGATAAAGAGATGTCTGGAGCTTCTCTTCTTTGGTGATGCCGATACCCCAGCGGTTAAGGCCCATATTATAGATGCCTGTACCTTGCGCACCACTGATCATTTGCGAATACCTGCCGGTAAAAGGTTCGGCGGAATCATGCTCGAAAGTCCCTTCGCCCAGAGCAGTCCACATGCCAGAGACATTGGGGCTGTCACTCAGGAATGCCACCTTCTGGCCAGAGACCTTGAGGTTGCGGAAAGTGGCTGAGCCTCCATAGGAACGCAGACCTATGTAGCCTGAAGTCAGAGGATTCTTTGTGTCCTCGTAAGTCTTTATCAAGGTGTCATTCAGATATATGGTGAGCTGGGCCCTGTTGATGACAACACGCAGTTTGTTCCATTCGCCCAGAGGATTGAAGCTCATTGGTGTGTCCGAGATGGGCTGCCAGTTCTGCTGGTGCTTGCCCAGGACAAAGGAGCCAAGGCGTGCATTCAGAGCCACCTCATAGCCATTGAAGGCATCAGCACCATTGCCAGCACCAGAAACATTGACAATGAGTCCGGCTATGGCATTCAGATCATCCATGCGAAACTCCACCTCCACAGAATCGTTGGACAGGCGCTTCTCCATATAGACCAACTTGCCATGATTGGAGGTTTGCAACACAGCCATCCCCGACGAGATGCTCCAACGCTCATCATAGGCTCTGAAGCCCTTTATGTCGCAAAATGCAGGCTCTTCAAAGCCTTCACCAAAAGTCTTCTGGTCGTACAGGCCTCCATAGATTTCGTGGTTAACATCTTCTGCTCCAGCGCCATAGATAAGAGGCTCAATACGGCAGAGAACCTTGCTTGCATCCACAGTCAGAGTTTGAGCCGCAGCTGGGAAACTGATGGCAGCAAGCATGGAAAGAGTTAAAACTACACTAGAGTAAATCTTCAACATAACAGCATAAGTTTTATGGTTTAACAGCATTAGAAGGTCAACTTAACATGAGTTCTTGTTTGCACCTTAAGGAGCAATCAACTTGACTCGTTTGATTGAGTAATCTTTATGGTTGTGAAAAGTATCATCATATATTGTCTTTGAAGTTATTCGCAGACAAGTTCGTTCTGTATCTGTTCCAGGGACTTGTTCTTGGTCTCAGGCAATTTCCAGGCAAACACGATGCTCAGGGCGCTCATCACAGCGAAGATGCAGAAGATGAGACCTCCTCCAGAGCTTCCTGTGCCGAGGAATACAGGGAAAGTCCACGTCAAGAGAGCCGACCAGAACCAGTGTGTCATGCTGCCCAGCACTTGTCCTTTGCCTCTGACGCTATTCGGAAAGACTTCCGCGATGACCACCCAGATGCAAGCTCCCAAGGAAACTGCGAAGAAAGCAATGAAGACCATCACGCAGAAGAGCAGCAGGTAGCCCGTCGTCAACTCATTGTAGAAGCCATAACTGGCAGTTCCAAGTGCCAAAGTCATACCTAAAGAGCCGATGTAAAGCAGTTTCTTTCGTCCGACTTTATCAATCAGAACCATGCCTATCATAGTGAAAGTCAGGTTTGTCAGGCCGATGATGATGCTCTGCAGCAACGAGCCTTCGCGAGCCACACCACTCATCTCGAAGATGCGAGGCGCGTAATAAAGGATGGCATTAATGCCTGCAAGCTGGTTGAAGGTTGCGATGAGGAACGCTATCAAGATAGGTTTCCAGTATTTACGCTGGAAGAGTGGCTCGCCTTCCTTGCAGTCCTCAGCTAAAGATGCACGTATCTCGGCCACTTGCTGCTCGAGGTTTGTATCATCAACCAATGCCAAGACACGACGAGCCTCCTGTTCCTTGCCTTGCCCCATCAGCCAGCGAGGACTCTCGGGAATGGTGAAGAGCAGAATGGCAAAGAGCAAAGCGGGAATGGATTCCACGCCGAGCATCCAGCGCCAATCATTGTCGAAGCCGTCGATAAGGTAATTGCTGAAGTAAGCCAGCACAATGCCCAGCACGATATTGAACTGGAAGAAGGCCACAAACCTGCCCCGCCAATGCGAAGGAGACACTTCGGCGATATAGAGAGGACCTGCCACACTCGATGCTCCGACTGCCAGTCCTCCCAGGAAGCGGGAGAAGATGAAAAGCCACCAGGCATTGTCGGGAGCCAACGCACTACCGATTGCCGAGAGCAGATACATCAGGGCTATCACAATCAGACTCTTCTGTCGGCCATATTTCTCGACTGGACTTGTGCTGAACAAAGCACCAATAATGGTGCCAATCAGTGCCGACGACATTGTGAAGCCGTGCAGAAAGTCACTCAAACCATAGACATCTTGTATGTCTTTCTCTGCTCCGGATATTACTGCAGTATCGAATCCAAAGAGGAGACCGCCAAGTGAGGCCACGAAAGCCACATAGAACATAAACTTCTTCATATCAATTCTTGAATCTTATTCTGTTGATAACATGGTCTTGATAACACTCGTCAAGCTCAACGAAATAGCCACTCCAGCCCCACACACGAACGATAAGGTTGCGATATTTCTCAGGATGTTTCTTGGCATCAAGCAGCTTCTCTAGGCTTATGGTATTGAGTTGCAACTGATGACCGCCAAGAACTATGAAGGTACGGACAAGTTGGCCGAGCTTCACGACGGCTTCTTCATTGCGGAAGATGCTTTGGTCGAACTCCAAGGTCAACGGGCCGCCGTTTATCACCTTCTCGAGATGTGGCTTGGCAAACGACTTGATGACGGAAAGAGGACCTTTCTCGCGGATGAACAACGAAGGCGAATAGTTGGCGGGAATCATTTCGCTGCTCTTGCGTCCATCAGGCGTGGAACCCAGTTCGGTTGCATGCCAGATGTAGTACATCGCAGTTCCTGTACCAGCACGATAGATGCCTCCCCGTTCGTTTACCTTGTCTTCGAGTGTACTTTGGAAGATATCGAGCAATTGAGTGGCTATGTCGTCCACCCAATCGACGTCCTGTCCGAACTTCTCTGTCTCCTTGCGAAACTTTTCGTCTAATGCATCATGACCTTTGAAATCGTTTTGGATGGCATCCAGAATCTCGTCGGCTGTGACACTTTTTTCGTCAAAGTAGTATTTCTTCAGGACTGCCAACGAATCGACAGCCGTTGCGACACCTGTTCCGTGGAAGCCAAAATTATTGTACTTTCCTCCTAATGACGCATCCTTCGCACTTTCTATGCAGCCATCCATCATGAGTGACATCATTGGTGCAGGCACAATATATAGGTCATGCTCCTTGGCACATAGTTCATCGACGCGTGCTTGAATCTCAAACTTCACACGTGAAAGTAGCTCATTAAACGTGTGAAGTTGCTTAAGTTCACGTGTGATGTTTTTCACGCACTCTGCCAGAGGAACAGCATCAATATTGGGAATATCCACAGCAGTACCTGGAACGATGAATTCCCAACAGGCTGCGACAACATAGTTCCTGGCATCTTCAGGACTATAACCCAAGCGAATCAGTCCAGGAATGACAACATCGTCGTTGCTGTATTGTGGGAAACCCAGTCCGAGCTGCGTCAGTCGCGAACCGAGTGTAAATACTTCTTCGGGTGTCTCGGCATCGACTCGGAGATTTATCTTCGGGTCAATCAGTTCCAGCTCATAGCTTGCTTCGAGGCAGATACGCGATACTTCGTTGAAAAGGTACTCGCCTGATGCACTTCTTCCTGCAAGCACGATGCTCTGTCCATTATCGCCTTGCTGCATACCTGGGTAGAGGTCGCTGTCCTTGTTGCACATCAGGAAGAACTCTTCAATCAGTTCCTTGGCATCTGCTCGCGTGAGCCTACCACTCTCTATATCGCGTACATAATATATATATATGTATTGGTCGAAGCGCCCAAGGGTGTTGTGATAGTGTCCAGCTTCCCATAGACAGAAGTGCATGATGCGCAAAAGTTGAAGTGCTTCACGAAGATTTTGCGGAGCATCGGAAACTATATTTTGTAATGTTTCTGCTAATTCTTTGTCAAAAACTTGCTTGGCTTTGTCTGCATATTTCTGAATGAAAGATTGAATCGCTTTCAAGCATATAACTTCTGACTCGAGGAATTCCTTCTGTTCTTCTGTCAAAGTAACATCTTTCTGGCGTTTTGTAACGTCATCAAGTATTTCACCCAATCCTTTCCTAAGCATAGCTTCGTAATTAGGTGAAATGTTGCAGAGGTCGCCCTTCTCATGAAGATACTTCGTGCTGGCAATCTCATTCCACTCTACCTCTGTATAGAAACTCGGAATGTCCTTTATAGTTCTTGTAACAACAATTCGTTCTTCGGGCAAGAATACAGGTGTTTCTGCTTCCAGCATCCTGCGAAGGCGTTCAGCAGCCCTCAACTGGTAGCTCAAACCAACTGCCTTCATCTCTTCTGCCATACTCGCCAATCCGGCATCTTCAGCAGAACGACGGAAAGAATGATGGTGTTTGTCGAATATAAAATCTCTAAGTCTTTTTATTCTATCATTCATACATTATTTATATAAATTAAGTACTTTTTACAGATTTCCGCTGCAAAGTTATAAAAAATTTCCGTACCAGTCCGTACCAGTTGGTAATATTTTTATATGTTATTAAACACATGATAACTTTTTGCATCTTGGATATCGTTGTATGCAAATTATTTCGTACCTTTGCAACCGCTTAAACATAAGGCAAGGAATGCAACAAAACAATTCGAAATACAAACTGATTGCAAAATACGTTCAAGAAGGTATAACGGCAGGCAGATTACATAGTGGCGACTGGATTCCTTCCATCAATGAATTTCGCCGCATGTTCAATCTCTCACGCGACACAGTTTTTGCAGGAATAACAGAACTGAAGTCTCGTGGTGTTATCGAATCTCTGCAGGGAAAGGGGTATTATGTAGCTAGCACGAATTTCCAGTCGGAATACAATATCTTCCTGCTTTTCAATGAGCTGAACGAGTTCAAGGAAGACCTGTTCCATGCCTTTATGGAAAGCATAGACAATACTGTATCTGTCAATCTGCAGTTCCACAACTACAACCGCGAAGTGTTCGACCAACTGCTTTCCGAAGCAAAAGGGAAATACACAACCTATGTTGTCATGACAGGTAAGTTCCGCGGAACAGAAGACTTGCTGAACTCGCTTGGCGGTCAAGTCTTTCTGCTCGACCACTATGACAAAGAATTGGTGGGGAAATATCCTGCTGTTGCGCAAGACTTCGAGATGGACACCTACGATGCACTTAAATCCGGCATCGACAATTTGCGAAGATACAAGCGCTTCATTATGGTACAGAACGAAGCCAAGGAACCCTACGAAAGATATGATGGGCTGAGGCATTTCTGCCAAGAGTTTGGCTTCGAATGCAAGTATCTGAACAGCATTGGCGGACGACGGATACAGAAGGATGATGTATTTATTCTAGTTAACGACCGCGACCTTGTTACTATCATCAAGCAGGCTGCAAAACAAAACTATGTGCCAGGAAAGGAATTCGGCATCATCTCTTACAACGAGACACCACTCAAGGAGGTACTTTGCGGGGGAATTACAACACTTTCCACAGACTTCAAAAAGATGGGACAAACGATGGCCTCCCTTCTTGGGAAACCCGGAAAGCAACAAATTCGCAATCCTTGGTGCCTTAACATCCGCTCATCTATCTAAAGTACAAGTGTTTTTATTCCCGCATCAATTAGAGGCTTCGTGATGGGATGCGGATCTGCTTCCGTATTAAAGCTTGGTTTGTACTCCAACCCAACCATCTCGTACTTGGCGCCAGCCAGTTTGTTGTATCGCAACAATTCTACCCGTTGCAGGTTTGGAGCATCAACAATAAGGTCGTGAACCGCAAGAATGTTTTCTTCAGTATCGTTGACTCCAGGAATGAGCGGAATTCGAAGAACAAATGCTATTGCGCTTTCCTTTAGCAGTTGCAGGTTATTTAGTATTGGCTGATTGCTAACGCCTGTGTATTTCCTGTGAAGCACATCGTCTGTATGCTTGCAGTCAAAGAGCACGAAATCAATATTTTCCAATACTTTTTTGAATGTAATTTCACTCGAATAACCGCTTGTCTCGATGGCACAATGAATGTGAGGACGGATGAGTCCAAGCACTTCGCATAGGAAGTCTGGTTGCATCAATGGTTCGCCACCAGTAAAGGTCACCCCGCCTTTGTTAAGATTAAATATCTTTTTATTTCGCAAAAGTGTGTTTGCAAGTTCTTCAGCTTCTATTTCCTTGCCACACATCTCTGTCCCATCCTTCTTCTGTAAAAGTTGAGGCTTGAGACTTAATCCTTCTGGATTATGACACCATTCACACCTCAAAGGACAACCCTTCAAGAAGACTGTTGTCCTGATTCCAGGACCATCATTGATTGCAAACTCTTCTATGCTGAAAATCGTACCTTTCATGCTGCAAAAATACGAATAAATATCTTAAACTGGTACGTTCTGGTATGGTTTTCTTCAGGTTCTTTCTTTTTTTTAATGATTCGTTTCTTCTTTTACGCTCTTTTTCCTACATTTGCAAGACAAATCATTTAACAAACAACATTATGAAGTCCGTCACAACATTTTTGTTCAGCACTGTTGCAGTTTTCGCACTTGACAGTTGTCATGCAGATGCAAAAGAGGAGAAGATTGTCTACCCAAAGCCAAATCAGGTGGAGATAACCGACCGAACCTGGAGCGCTTTTCTGGAGCGGACACGCAACATTACCATACCCGATGTACTTGACAAGTTTGAAGGAAGACACATAGACCAAGTGACAAAGGATGACAACAATTTCTGGTCACCAGATCGTGGAAGAGTCAACGATGAAACTTCACAGAAACGCTCTCACAACACTTTGCGCAACTTCGAACTGGTAGCAGAGGGTCATGTGGCAGATGGAGGGCACTTTGGATTTCCATGGTTCGACGGACTAATCTATGAAACCATAACAGGCATCTCCGACTATCTCCTGCAATTTCCTGATGCTGCAATGGAAGCGCGTATAGATGAATACATACGCCGCATCGAAGCCGCTCAAAAAGCAGACCCAGACGGCTACATCAACACATACACTACACTCCAGGAGAACGACCATCGTTGGGGTGAGAATGGTGGCAACCTGCGCTGGCAGCACGATGTCTACAACAGCGGATGCCTGGTGGAGGCTGGTGTACATTATTATAAAGCGACAGGCAAAACGCAGCTCCTTGAGGTGGCTACACGCCTGGCAAACTACATGTACGACTATATGGCAGGAGCCAATCACAATGTGGTGCCAGGACATGCATTGCCCGAGGATGCCCTTATCCAGCTCTATCATCTTTACAAGTCAGAGCCAACACTATCCGGGAAGTTGTCTGTGCCTGTAGAGCCGGAACATTACCTTCGCCTTGCAGAGTTCTGGATTGAGCAGCGTGGACATACAGAAGGGCGTCGTCCATTAGAAGCCTATGCTCAGGATGCTGAATCTGTCTTCGACATGCAGACCATAGAGGGACATGCCGTTCGAGCCACCCTTTTTGCAACAGGAGTGGCAGATGCTGCAATTGTGAACCGCGATACCAAATACATCGATGCCGCTCATCGTTTATGGGACAATATGGTGGGCCGCCGAATGTTCATTACCGGTGGTGTGGGAGCTATCCACGAGGACGAGAAGTTTGGCCCTGACTACTTCCTACCTACTGATGCTTATCTCGAGACGTGTGCTGCCATTGGTGCCGGACTCTTCTCTTGGCGCATGAACGAGCTGACTGGTGATGCCAAGTACATGGATGTGCTCGAGCGCATCATCTTCAACAGCATTCCTACTGCTGTTTCTATGGAGGGGACAAGCTACACCTATCAGAACCCACTCAATGCTGACAAGATGAACCGCTGGCCTTGGCACGACTGTCCTTGTTGTCCGCCTATGTTGCTGAAGTTCACAGGAATGCTTCCGTCAATGATATATGCTGTTAAGGGAACTGACATCTATGTCAACCTCTTTATTGGGAGCAAAGTAAAACTGGAACTGCCTGGTGTGGGCATTGTCGAAGTGAAGCAGGAAGTAGATTGGAACACAGGCAAGGTCAACATTCAAGTGAACTCGCCGAAGCCGAAGAAGCTTCGTGTTCTGGTTCGCATGCCAGGTTGGAACGAAGGAGAAGAACTGCCCCTAGGCCTTTATCACAGCGACTTGCAGATTTCAGATGATGCTGACCTGCAGAATGGTTATAGAGTGTTTACAGGCAACCAGGCAAAGGATATCAACTTTACCCTCAATACCAAACCCCGTAAAGTTTATGGCGACGAACATATCGAGCAGTTGCAAGGCCTTTGCTCTCTTGCTTCAGGACCTTTTGTTTATTGTGCTGAGAAGATTGACAACGAAGCAGAATGGGACAGCCTCACACTTTCAGGTCGTGAGTATGTCCTTGACACCAACAACCCTATCCTTGGCTATTCAACCATTCGTAGCAAGGATGGTGCCATTACGGCCATACCTTTCTGTGCCATTGCCAACCGTTGTAAAGATACCGCTTATAGGGTTTGGGCTAAATAAATAAAATGTTTTAGATATGCTTTCATCTATTGTAAAAATCGTCATCGAAGCTTCCAGTCTGATGCAGACGGAGGACTTCATCATCTCTCAAAAAGGAGGGATAAGCAACATAGTCACATCTTCTGACATAGCTGTTCAAGAGTTCCTTTGCCAGCGACTCAGCGCTATATTGCCCGGCTGCGGCTTCATTTGTGAGGAAGAAGACATCCGCGACATCAAACACGAGTATGTGTGGATTGTCGACCCCATCGATGGGACTGCAAACTATGCCCGAGGCATACGCGAATGCGGCATCTGTGTTGGCTTGAGACACAATTCCGAGATGGAAATGGCTGTGGTGTATCTGCCGAGAACAGACGAGCTTTTTACTGCCGAACGCGGTAAGGGCGCTTTCCTTCATCATCCTGGGTCGGGAAAGCCAGCCAAGCAACTTCATGTGTCGAAGCGTCCCTTCTCCGAGGGAATTATGTGTACAGCTCTTTCGCTCTACCACAAAGAGCACACTCAAATCTGTTCCGACATCATCCTTGATGTGTATGGGCAGTGCAATGACATACGTCGCTTTGGTTCAGCAGCTTCTGAGTTGTGCTACTTGGCTATGGGATTGTACGAGCTCTATTTCGAGTATATCCTCTCGCCATGGGACTTTGCTGCGGCTTCGCTCATCCTTGAAGAGGCTGGTGGCGTGCTTTGTGACCTTCAAGGGAAACCACTTGACCACACGAAGCCTTCTGGAATACTTGCTGCCAACAACAAGGAGAATTTGGACCGGCTCGTGGCTATTGTTTCGAAGAGGCTAAGCTAAATCGCAAACGTATAGTGCCACGATGGCAAACATATAGTGTGATGATTGGCATTTACTAGTGTGACGTTGGCAATTTACTAGTGTGATGATTGAGATTTACTAGTGTGTCGTTCAGGACAAGCTGAAGCGGAACTGCTGGCCCACGTATTCCCACCTGACTGTGCCGAAACGGATGAGTCGCGCCAAGAGCGTGATGACTTTGTGCCGGGGGAGTTTTGAGAGGCGGACTATCTGATTCAAGGTCTGGCTCCCTTTCATGATGCTGAGCAATTGCCGCACAGAATCATCATAGGTAATGACTGAGCCCCGGAACTTCTGCGACTCTTGCCAAAGTGCCAGATGAACGGACGAGGCCAGGATGTTCTCGTCCTTAATGCGGATGTAGGCCCTCATCTGTCCCTCCTCGTCACGAGCATAAACAGGACGCTTGGTTGAAGGCGGAACTGTGGCTATCACAATGGTGCGTCCCTCAGCATGATAGGTGTCGAAGGAGATGCTTGGCTCGGGCTTGCAGAACTTGTAGGCAGCCTGATGCATCATGAAGATTTCCTCCTCACTTCGGACTCCCGACAAGTGCCCATCATCACTAACCCCAATCAGCAACCTGCCACCATCCGTATTGGCAAAAGCTGAAACGGATTTGGCAAGTTTGCAGGCATCGGCCACACGGTACTTGAAGTCCTGTTGCTGATGCTCACCCTCGCGAATGAGACTGAGGAGGTAGTGCTTATCGTTCATAAAAGGGAAAGGTCACACGAACAGAACTTCTCGCCCATGAAAGAGGAAGTTCCCAGCCACAATATATTCTCGGCAAGTAGGTGAAAACTGGTCCTCGACGGTCACATGCTCATGTCCTGCAAGTATGCAGCGAAGGAGTGATTCACGCTTGAGGTAATGGATGAAATCACGGGTCACGGCATCTTCCAGTTGAAGTTTGTAGTCCCCGTTGGGCTTGGGAACTGCGCTATAAGTCAGCTTTCCCTTGTCGCTCCAGAAACGCATGGCAGCCCGCCAAATGTTGTCCGTGAAGAAAGGAACATGCATGCAAAGTACGATGGGGAGGCCTTTGGCGACTTCTTCCTTGAACAACCTCACCTGTTCTTCGGTCACATAGCCATAGACATCATCGAGCGTGACAAAATTCACGCCATTAACTACCTGACTATACAGGGAGATGTCGAAGGGATAGACGCCTTGCAAGACCTTGCGCGTATTGTCCTTGTATGCTTCAGTATGCTCCTCTTTGGGGTCGCTCAGCCACATGTCTGTACTGAACTCGTGATTTCCCAAAGAACCGATGGTACCCTCGCCAAAGTATTTCTTCACAAGGTCGAAGTTCGCTTCACTTTGCCAGTCTATGAGGTCGCCCGTATGGACCACATAGTCCACATGTTGCTTAGCCCAAGCCAAAGCGTCACGAAGTGCCTCTTCCTGCCTGCCGCCAAAGGTTGTGGTGCGGCTCTCGTGAAGTTGATGCTTCTTCTCATTCTCGTGCTCGTAGGCTGCTGTGAGATGGGTGTCGGATAGATGCAGGACAGAGAAAGGCTTCTCCAGGCCTATTTCCACAGTCGCATAACTGAGCGAGAGGCGTTCATACCTTCCCCGCTTTGGGAACACGGCAGGATTGTCTTCCGCCAACAGGGGAAGTTGTGAAGTGGCAATGAGCGCTCCTGCCCCAGCCACACGTTTAAAGAATGTTCTTCTGTCTATCATGGTTCGAGGTTAACTGATCTGTGTTGTGATGTCTTTTTTAGCATTATAAATCCTATAACAGCCATAACTACAGTTGCGAAGACGACTTTTGCATCAAACAGATATATGACGGGTGTACTGGACATCCGTATTTCTCCCAGTCCAAGCATGCAGTAGATTGCAACTAAAGTAATAGTCAGATTCCTGCCCATATGAAGGATGATGGCATACCAGATGTTTCGTGTCCAGATGAACACCAGTCCGAAAAGCATGGCACCAATGGATGCTCCAATGAAGTTGCGAACGTGGAGGATGCCGAAGAACAAGGCCATCACGGCGCAGACTATTATCTTCGACTTACGCTGTCGGAATGGCGAGATGGCCAACTGACGGAAACAAAGTTCTTCGAGCACAGGGGCAAGAAGAACGGCATGAACACCGGCAAGCAGATCTTCGCTCAATTCGTCGGGAGTGTATGTGATGGACTCCAACCGCACAGAGTGGATGAGTGATGTAAGACCATAGACAAGGTATCCCTCGACAACAAGCCATAGCGGAGCCAACAGTAACAGTCCGGCAATGACAGTCAGCTTCGGAAGTTTCATCGATAACTGTTTCGACTCAGGGAACACTTTAGGCTCTAACCAATATGCAATAATGCAGGTCAGCCCGATGGCAGCCAAAGTGAGCATCCACGACAAAGCCTCTCGGCCAAGGGTAAAGTTTCCGTCAGCTATCGGTATAGCTGTGACGTAGATGAGCGAAAAACCATAGATAGTCGCAAGTATCGGCACAAAAGGTTTGAGAATGCGTCGGAAAATGTTCATCACCTTAATGTTAGTTATTTCCTCTGCAAAGATAATGATTTTTCTCGAGCTAATCAAATCCTGCGTGTTTTTCTGTCTTTTTCCTATCACCTTTTATGGCTGGCTTTTGTGGTTTTATTATTTTGTCGTACCTTTGCAAACAGATAAACAGATAATGGCAAACATTCAAATCATACATCGTGACTCGTTTGAAGTGATATGGAAATCATCAGAGCAACAAAGACGGCAGAGCAAGCTGGAGCCTATTACGTCCGCATTCAGGCAATGGCACGAAAGCATCAGATTCCTCTATATGTAGAATTTGATGAGCATGATACGCCTGAGACCAAATATATCGTGATAGTTGAAGACTATCTACCCATCGCCACCAGTCGGCTCTATGCCATTGATGAATCGAATGTGATGCTGGGAAGAGTTGTTGTGCTCCCCGAATATCGAAACAAGGGAATAGGTACACTTGTGGTAAAGGAGGCAGAGAAATGGGCTAAGGAGCTGGGCTTTCATACTGCCGTCGTGGAAAGCCGTGACAACAAGATGCCATTCTACGAGAAGATGGGCTATGTAGCGGATTATTCAAAGATAATTATAGGTGATACATTCACTTGTTATAAAATGACTAAGAATCTATGATGAACAAGGTAAGAATAACAGCCATTCGTCAAACGGTCTATCCCGACCTGATGGCTAAATACGAGAACCCCATCGAGCATACATGCGATGTGAGGGAGGGGCAGCAGTGGATCTCAATTGACGGGCAGTGTCCCGATGGCATGTGTCCGTCGGCATGGGATTCCATGCGCGAGTTCGTAGCGTCACTTGCCAGAGGAGAAGGCAATTTCTATGATGGGTGGATGAAGAACCCGATGAGTGCCATGATTAGTTGCAACGATGGCTTCCGTCCGTTCAGTTTCTATATCGAAGTAGTGGAGTAGATTTCGTCGGCAAAGCATTCGTCAAGTATGGTATTGAGCACTTTGCTACCAATCTGGTAACCGTTTTGTAGCGGCTGGAGGGAAAACAGAAGGGAGAGGCAACGAATGTCTCTCCCTTTTCCGATAACTCACTTGTTATTGTGTGTGTGTGTGTGATCCCGTTGGGATTCGAACCCAAGACCCACAGCTTAGAAGGCTGTTGCTCTATCCAGCTGAGCTACGGAACCAACCTAATTTGCGGGTGCAAAGGTAAGAAGAAATTAAGAATTAAGAAAGAAGAATGAAGAATTATTTTTCTTATTCTCGCATTTTCTTATTCTTCACCTTTGTTTAGGCCTTCTTTCTTTACTGATGATGAACCAGTTGCGGCATAAGCAAAGTCATGACATTCGCCCTTGACGGTCACATTTACGGCTCCCGAGAGTGTGAGGCGTGCCTGCTTGCTGTTGATGTCGAGATTGCCACTGCCTGCGCCGCTCATCTTAAGCTTCAGCTTGCGGCACTCTACCCTACCCTCCAGGTTTGCTGCACCAGTCGTGATGACTTCCAAGTTTTCTGTCAGACAAAGATTATCCATCTTGACATTACCTGCGCCACCGATGTTGATGTCCAGTTCTTTGTCCTGGGAGATGCTGTCCTTGAGGATGATGTCGGAGGCACCCATAGCGTGTATGTCCGTGAGGAAGGGAGCTGTGATGCGGAGCGTGATGGCTGGCGTATTCTTGTTGATAGTGCCTGTGCCTTCTTTCAGGGAGGCTACAAGTTCTTCGTCTTCAGAAGTGATGGTATAGGCTTCGATGGCTTTCTCGTTGCCATAGACTTGCACAGAGTAGGTGCTGTCCTGAGTGTATTCCAGACGAATGGCTCCGCTAGTTTCCACTTCATGGAAAGCAAGTGTGGGCAGATCAACGGTAACGACTTTGCCCCACTTCTCGGAGTCCTGGTAGTCGTGGTTTGAGACTGACTCTATCATGGTCTGCATGGCTTTGTCCATCATCTTGTCGCACGATATGAGACAAGATGTTCCTGCTATCAACGTAGCAGCAAAAATGTTACGTAGTTTCATATGCATTACTGTTTAATGGTTAAAGAATCTTTTCCTGTCTTTTGGTCTTCCTCGATGGCTTTCTCTATGACGAGCCTCAAGGAATCTATTTTGCGGCCGAGGACGCTACTGTCCCCTCCTTTGCCCGCATATCCCAAAATTTCCTGTGCTGCGTAGGGGTTGCCTGCATCCAATGAATCTTTGGCCCGATGATACTTTCCCCACGCCATTGATTCTTTAGTGTCCATCACGCAACTGAGTAATGCCGTAGTTACTGTCAAAGCTGTTAGAACAGCAAACTTGATTGTGTGCTTTGTATTCATGTTCTTACTCATTAAAAAAATTCTTTTATTTGTCGTTCAACTTCCTCGACTCTGATGCCGAGCTTTTGCATTTGCTCCACGAACTCGGGCAGAGTCTCTTGGAAGAAAGCTTCACGCAGGCTTTCGCGGACAGTTTCCTTTGCGCCCAGACTGGCATAGTAGCCCATGCCGCGCTTGTTGAAGATGATGCCTTTCTGGCTGAGCCACTCGAAGGAGCGCACCACGGTATTGACATTCACCTCCACCTCAGCTGCATATTCTCGCACG
>JAGCFN010000169.1 GCA_017650085.1 Bacteroidaceae bacterium
TCATGCGCTCGCCACGTTGGCGGATTTCTCTTGTCATCTCCTGGTAGTCGGCTTGTAAGTTGGCATTCATTCGTGACATCATCTCCATTGCAAAGCGTCGCTCTTCCTCTGCAATGGCTTGTTCAGCGAGGTCTGTCGCGTCGATGACTTCAGGGTCCGCGATGTTTTCCACCTGCTTTTTTCGTTTTGCCATATAGTGTCTGGGCGTTTTAGTCATTTGAATCATCTCCTTCACCTTTTTCACAGTGTCAGCCATCTCTTTGTTTCCTTTTTCCTCCAACGGATGCTCCTCCGCTTTCTTGGTCTCTGTTTGTGGAATCACTCTCGTGGTGTCAGTCTGTGCTACAAGACTGGGCTCCTCACCATCTTGGTAACTGAGAGCAATATTTAGAGAGAATAGCAGAGCGATGGCGGCAGCAATTCCGATGGCAGGGTATAGCCACATGCGGCGGCACTTGGGCTGTTCGGAACTCACGGTATCAGTTTCCGTGAGTGCTTGCATCACTTTGTCGCAGAAGTCTTCCGACACCTGTGGCTTCAGCCGCTTGGCTTCATGTCGGCGAAGCGCTTCGCGCAGGTCTTTATCGTTCAGTTTGTTCATTTTCCTTTTGTTTAATCATCCTTAATAGTTTCTTTCTGATTCTGTGGAGCCTTACGCCTAAGGCATTCGACTCCGCATCCATGATAAAGGCGATTTCTCGCAACGCTCGGTCCTCATAATAATAGAGGTGTATCAGCATCCGTTCGTCGGGTGGTAGGTCGTCGAGGGCCTCTTCCATCAACGCGATCCGCTCTTCGCGGCCTGAGGAAAGTTCCTCCTCTTTAATGTCATCCTGCGACAAGGGCAACTCGTCGATGCTCGTCCAGTAGAGCCGCTTGCGCTTCAGGTGATTCAGCGATTCGTGATAGGCGATGCGACACACCCACGTAAGGAACGATGACTGGCCCGCAAAGGAGTCGAGACTCCGGAAGGCCTTGACGAAGGCGTCCTGTGCCACTTCCTCAGCATCGGCGATATCGGTCACCATATGCGAGGTGAAGTCCAGCACCTGCTGCGAATACTGTCTGACAAAGTAGGCATATTCCGCCGCTGAGGCTTTGCCCTCTCCAGCCAGCCTGCAGTCGATGATCCGCCTGATGCGCTGTTGTTCGCTGATGTCTATTGTTTGACTCATTCTACTTAATAGACAACAAAACTACTAAAATATTACGTAATGTGAGACATTTTTTCAGAAAAACAGACGTAAATGACTTTTTTTACCTTTTTACCTTTCTATTTCTTACTTTTTTCGTACCTTTGTGCCCAAATTATAAATAGGTACGCAAGATATGATACAATCAATGACTGGTTACGGCAATGTCGTCGTGGCTTACAAGGACAAGAAAATTCATGTGGAAATCAAGTCGCTGAACTCCAAACAGCTCGACTTGCAGACGCGCATCGCTCCCCTCTATCGCGAGAAAGAGATGGAGTGTAGGGCGATGGTGGCAGAGGCCTTGATTCGAGGAAAGGTGGACATGAGCGTGTGGATAGAGAAAGAGAGTGCGGTGGATGCCACACCCGTGAACGCTGCGCTCGTGGAGAACTACTACCATCAGTTAAAAGACGTGGCCCAGAAAGTGGGCATTCCTGAGCCGGCAGACTGGTTGTACACACTGACCCGTATGCCTGACGTGCTGACGAAGACAGACGTAGAGACACTCGAAGATGAGGAGTGGACTATCGTGAAAGGGGCTGTAGCCGATGCACTGAAGAGTCTGGTGGACTTTCGCAAACAGGAAGGTGCCGCCCTTCAGAAGAAGTTCACAGAGAAAATTGACAATATCACCCAACTGCTTGCAGATATCGAGCCTTACGAAAAGGGACGTGTGGAGAAGATCAAGACCCGTATCGAGGGCGGTCTGAAACAGATTCCCGATGTGGAATACGACAAGAACCGTCTTGAACAGGAGCTTATCTACTACATCGAGAAACTTGACATCAGCGAGGAGAAGCAGCGTCTGGCCAACCATCTGAAGTATTTCCGTGAGA
>JAGCFN010000002.1 GCA_017650085.1 Bacteroidaceae bacterium
ATAGAGCATATGGAGGAACTCCCGCGTAAAGCATACGAACAATGCGAGCGAATCGCCTACAAGAAGATTTATAATTGCAAGGATGTGGTTGACATAGAGATTGCCGGCTACAAGGTAATCACCACACTTACCGACCTGATGGTACAGGCGGCCACGCATTCCGACCGTGCTTTCTCGCAGCTGCTTATCAATCGTGTCAGCACACAATACGACATTCTGGCATCCACATTATATGAAAGAATCATGGCTGTGTTGGATTATATCTCGGGAATGACCGATGTCTTTGCAATCGATCTTTACCGGAAGATTAATGGAATGAGTCTGCCCGACGTATAGTAAAAGATAAAAACCCTAAAGTCTATGAAAGTCCAAATAATCAATCGTAGTCATCATCCGTTGCCTCAGTATGCAACGCCACAGTCTGCAGGAGTTGATCTCCGAGCAAATATCGAGTCACCTATCGAGCTAAGACCCATGGAACGCCGTCTTGTTCCAACGGGTATCTTTATTGCTTTGCCTCCAGGCTACGAGGCACAAGTTCGTCCTCGAAGTGGTTTGGCCATCAAGCACGGCATAACTGTGCTCAACACTCCCGGCACAATCGATGCAGATTATCGTGGCGAGGTGTGTGTCATTCTTGTTAATCTGTCGGATGAACCTTTCGTTATTGCCGATGGAGAACGTATCGCGCAAATGGTTATAGCACGTCACGAACAGGCAGAGTGGCAGGAAGTTGAGGTTCTTTCCGAGACGGAACGTGGTGCTGGAGGCTTCGGACATAGCGGAACAAAGTAGGGAAATCTAGTGAGACGCCTCTCTTTCATACTTGTCCTTCTGTTCGGCACGCTTGGAATTAAAGCGCAGGCCAACTTCGACTATTACTATTTGGAAGCGGAGAAATGCCGCCTTGCAGAAGATTATTCGTCGGCGTTGGACCTCTATCGGCATTGTCTTGACATCAATCCGGAAGCTCCAGAGGCGCTCTACAACATAGGTTTGTTGTACCTTTATATGCGTTCGGACAGCATCGGAACGTCTTATATAAGGCAAGCATGCGAGAGAGACACAAACAATCCATACTATTTGGAGACGCTCGCGGCACTCTATCTTAACAAGCGTGATGCGGAGTCGGCCATTCCCGTGCTGGAGAAAATGGCGTCCTTGCAGTCGCGACGCAGCGATATCCTTTCGCAGTTGGCGTCACTTTACAGCACTGTGGGCGATAACGACAAAGCCATCGGAGCCCTCAATCGCATTGAGTTGCTCGAAGGCGTCAGTCCTCAGGTGACCGTAGAGAAGTTCAGGCTGTACAAAGAAAAAGGGCAGTTAGACTCGGCTTTCGTGCAGTTGCAGGCCCTTTGCGAAGAGTCTCCTCACGACATGAACTTGCGTGTCGTGGTCGGCAACCAGTATATGGAGGCCGGCGACACACTCCGCGCGCTTGAGGTTTTCGAGGAGGTGCGGCGGCAGGAGCCTACCAATATGCACCTTCAGCTTGTCACTTTGGACTATCTTCGCGAAAGTGGACAGGAAGAGAGGTACAGCCATATGCGCGACTCGCTACTCTATCATCCCGAGTCTCCCTCGGATCTGCGTGTGGTTCTCCTTAAGTCGTACTTTGCCGACGTCCAGCGCGACTCTACCATCGGCCCGAAGCTTGATGCGGCTTTCGACACCCTGCTTGCCCGTCCGCAACAGGACGCCGACATTCTTATAATGAAGGGTGCCTATCAGATCTATAGCAAGCAGCCCCCGGAGGAACTCTGCAAGACTATGCGACAAGTGCTGGAGGTGGATCCGGGCAACGAGACGGCACTCCGCGAGCTACTCCATTACTACGAAGATAAGAACGATGAGAAGGGCGTTGAGGACATTAGCCGTCGCGGTCTCAACTACCATCCCGAGGAGATTGCCTACGCCTATTACCTCGGTATTGCACTTGCCGAGCAGAAGAAACTCTCGGATGCCGCCGAGGTTTTGCAGCAGGGACTTCGCGTCAGGACTGAGTTCGTGTCGGAGCGCCTCGTGTCGAATGTGTTCGGAGTTCTTGGCGACATTTACTACCAGCAAGGGAAAGAGACGGAGGCCTTTGCGGCTTACGACTCGGCGCTCGTCTATATGGAGGACAATATCATGTGCCTCAACAACTATGCATACTACCTTAGTTTAAAAGGCGAGCAGCTTGATCGTGCTGAAGAGATGAGTTATCGCACCATTCGCCAGGAGCCGGAAAACATCACTTACCTCGACACGTATGCCTGGATTCTCTTCATGAAAGGCGATTATGCCCATGCAAGGACGTATATGGACAAGGTTGTCGATCCGAAACTGACTGACGAGGAGCTGCTTTCCAACGAGCGGCTTTTGGGCAATCTTATCGAGCATGCAGGAGATGTCTATGCCAATTGCGGAGAACAGGAAACGGCTTTGCGGCTCTGGAAACTCGCCCAAGAGAAAGGCGACAATACCTGCACACCATTGCTTCGCAAGAAGATTAAACGAAAAAAGTATTTCAAATAAGCCAACCCTATGAAAATAGTCATACGATTATCCGTGCTGATGCTCTGCATTCTGCTTGCGTCTTGCAGAAGCAAGAAAGAGGTTGTTTCCACCACAACAACTGTGTCAGACAATACGACAATAGGTGTTCCTCCCTCTCAAGACAACAAACAGCCTGCCGATGCCAGGCAGCAAGAGGAGACGTGCGTTACGGCTAAAGTCCGTCTTGAACTCTCTTCGAATGGAAAAAGCACTTCTGTCGGCGGTATGTTGCGTATGAAGAGGAATGATGTCATTCAGCTCTCACTCGTCACTTTCGGCGTACTCGAGGTGGCACGAATCGAGATGACGCCGGAGTATTTCTTGCTTGTCGACAAGATGGGAAGGCAATACGTCAAAGCGTCATACAATGATGTGTCGTTCCTGAGGGATGCCGATGTCGATTTCTATACGATTCAATCCTACTTCTGGAACGAGCAAACCTCCAACTACTCAGGTTGGGAACGCTCGAACTTCGTGACTGTTGGGGACAGAAGCCTTCCCACGAAGCATCTCATCACGATTCCCGCCCGCAACAAGACCATTAAGGCAAACCTCTCGCTCTCTAATCTCAATACCGATTCGAATTGGGAGAAGCGGACACAAATCTCGTCGCGTTACTCGAAGGTGTCTGTCGATGAGCTTTGGACACGCATTATGAATTTGACGTTATAAATCCCTTCGCAAGTATGATGAAGAAGCTCTTTGTCCTGTTTTTCAGTTTTATCTTGGCCTTGTCTCTTGCCGCTCAGAACAGCAAGAAGGTGAAGGATTTGAAGCAGCAGCAGTCGAAACTGAAGACCGAACTGCAGAAATCCAAGACGCAGCTTGACAATACGAGGAAACAAGTCAAGACAGGGCAGCAGAATGTGGACTTTTTGGGAGTGCAGATGAGCAACCGACTCACCCGCATCCATCAACTCGAACAGGAACTCGACGACCTTGAAGCCGACATCATTCGCTTGCAGAAGAACATAACGGAACTCGACGGGGAGGTTCGCCGCCGCCGTCAGCACCTCAAGGCAGCTGTTCGATATGCACGAACCCAGCGTGAGAGCAACGATCCCGTCGTGTTTGTCCTTTCGGCAAAGACCATTAGTCAGATGTACAGAAGGGCGCGTTTTGCCCGCGAGTATGCCCGCTATCAGCAGAACATAGGCGAGCAGATTCTTCAGAAACAGGCTGAACTTCTTGATGCACAGAATCTCCTTCTTTCTGCTAAAAGCCAGAAGAATGGTGTCTTGCACGAAGTCATGTTGCAGCGCAAGGACCTGAATGCCCAGCAAGTTCAGGAGCGACAAAAGGTTGCGGGACTCAAGAAGAAGGAGAGCGGACTGCAGGGAAAAGTGGCGGAACAACAGAAACAACTGGCTGCTCTCGACAAGAAGATTGAGCAGGTCATTGCCTACGAGATAGAGCAAGCCCGCAAGAAAGCGGAGGAAGAGGCGCGCAAAAAGGCTGCCGAGGAAGCGGCTCGCAAGAAGAAAGAAGCAGAAAAAGCGGGCAAACCGGCTCAGACGACTCCTGCTCCGAAAAAGGAGACAAAGCCTTCAACCCCTGCAAAATCAGGGAATTGGCTTACTGCGGAGGACCGCCAGCTTAATGGAACTTTCGAACAGAACAAGGGCCGTTTGCCAGTTCCCATTACCGGCCAATACATGTTGGGCAGCCGTTTTGGACTTTACAACGTGCCAGGCATGAAAAATGTCCAGCTCGACAATAAAGGAACGAACTATGTGGGTCGTCCTGGTGCCAGGGCTCGTGCAGTCTTTGATGGAGTCGTGACAAGTGTTTTCCAGTTTGGCGGAACACGAAATGTGCTGGTTCGTCACGGCAGTTATATCTCCGTCTATTGCAATCTCTCCAGCACTATCGTCAAGAAAGGCCAGAAGGTTAGGGCGAAAGACATTCTCGGAACGGTTGCCGACGATGGTAGCGGAAACTGTACTCTGCATTTCCAATTGCGCAAAGAAACTGCCAAACTCAATCCCGAGGCTTGGATAGGAAGATAATGTCGCGTTTGACGATTGCAAACGACTAACGTGACGTTTGCGATTTACTAACGTGACGTTTGCGATTTACTAGTGTGACGTTTGCGATTTACTAACGTGACGTTTGCGATTGTATAGTGTTACGTTTGCGATTGTATAGTGTTACGATTGCAATCGTATAGTGCCACGTTTTCTACTTGACCGCTTTATAGTGTGCCTTTGCCTCTGCTCTTGAGACGAGGTTGAAATGCCACCATTCTGTTTTTAGAGGCATAAAACCGGCTTCGGTCATCACTTTCCGAAGCAACTCTCTGTTTTTCTTCGCCTTAGGAGTTATGATGTGTCGGCTGACGAGCCCAGCTTCGTCAGTAATATGAGCGTAGGAACCCAGGAAATCCACCTTTGTTCCCATGTCGAGAGTGTCGCCTGAAAGAGCGTCGCAAAGTGTGATATCGACTGCCAGACCATAGTTGTGCATGCCTCCGCCATTGCGTGGGTTGCTCACATAGTTCTGCTGTTTCGTGCCCGCAACCGTGTTCCACATCTTTTGTTGAACGCTCATCGGCCGAGTCGCGTCATAGACTTTCAGGCTCAGGTCAGGCCTAAGTTTCTTGAGGGCCTGTTGTGCTTTTGCCAGAGCGGAAGCCGCTTTTGGGTGAAGATATGCTTCGCGAAGGTCAGTATAGAGCACCTTGCCGGTAAAGTTGTCAGCCCGACTGTACATCAGACTCACTTGAATCGTGCTATCGACGGACAGGATGTCGACCAATCCTTGCTGTTCCATCCGCTTAGCAGTCGCGCTTTTCTGGGCAAAACAACCCATCGCAGCCAGCATTATAAAAAGTATGATAGTCAGTCTCAACCTCATATAACAACCAATCTCTAATCCCTAATTTCTAATCCCTA
>JAGCFN010000170.1 GCA_017650085.1 Bacteroidaceae bacterium
CTCGACCAGCTTGTGGGCGTTGGTGCTCTTGCCATAATCATTCTGTTCCAGGAGGACATCCGTCGCTTCTTCTACAACATAGGAGCCCGAAACCGCGCCCATCGCTTCTTCCGTTTCTTCCGACTCGACAAGCACAAGAATGCAGGCGAATTCCGCAATGATCGCGAGACAATCTTCCCCATCGTCATGGCTTGCATGAACATGAGCAAGCAACATGTCGGCGCTCTCATCGTGCTTCAGAACGATTTGCCTTTAGGCGAATTCATGCGAACTGGCGAAGAGGTGGATGCAAAGATAACACAACGGCTCATCGAGAACATCTTCTTCAAGAACAGCCCACTCCACGACGGTGCCATGATTATCGCGAAAGGACGGATAGCAGCGGCTTCATGCATCTTGCCTATCAGTCACGACCTCGATATTCCCAAGGAATTCGGACTTCGACACCGTGCCGCTAAAGGAATAAGCAAAGAGACTGATGCCTTGGCAATCGTGGTGAGCGAAGAGACGGGCAACATCAGTGCAGCCTATTCGGATATGCTTCGCGCTCACCTCTCTGCGGAAGAACTCGAAACGCTACTCATGAAAGGAAAATTCTAAACAAGATATATTATGACTTTAATGGAACAAATCATCGCTCGAGCCAAGTCTTGCAAGCAACGCATCGTGTTGCCCGAGAGCATGGAAGAGCGAACGCTAACAGCTGCGGACAAAGCTTTGGCTGATAACCTTGCCGACATCATTCTCATCGGAGCACAGGAGGAAATCTTCGCTCTCGCAGATAAACTTGGGCTCAAAAACATAGGCAAAGCCACGATTATTGACCCTGCGACATGCGAGAAAACAGAGACTTATGTCCAGCTCTTCTATAACCTCCGAAAGAACAAGGGCGTGACCGAAGAGCAGGCCCGAGAGAAGGTAAAAGACCCTCTCTATTTTGGATGCCTCATCATCAAGAATGGTGATGCTGACGGACAGATTTCGGGAGCACTCTCTACGACGGGCGACACCCTTCGTCCTGCCTTGCAAATCATCAAATGCGCTCCTGGCGTCAGTTGCGTGAGTGGTGCAATGCTGATGATTACGCCTGCGAAGGAATATGGCGAGGATGGCGTTCTGGTGATGGGAGACGTTGCCGTTACGCCAGTTCCCGATGCAAACCAACTTGCTCAGATTGCCGTCTGCACAGCTCAAACGGCTCGAAGTGTTGCAGGCTTCAAGGAACCTCGCGTCGCTATGCTCAGTTTCAGCACCAAGGGAAGCGCAAGTCATGAGGTTGTGGATAAAGTCGTCGAAGCCACTAAGAAAGCCAAGGAGATGGAGCCCACGCTTCAAATTGACGGCGAACTGCAAGCAGATGCGGCTCTCGTGCCAAGTGTTGGAGCGAAGAAAGCTCCCGGAAGTCACATCGCTGGCAAAGCTAATGTTCTGGTAGCACCTTGTCTGGAGGTAGGCAACATCGGCTACAAGCTCGTTCAGCGCCTTGCTGGAGCCGAAGCAATAGGCCCCATCCTGCAAGGTATCGCTCGTCCCGTCAACGACCTCAGCCGCGGCTGCTCGGTAGATGATATATATAAGATGATAGCCATCACAGCGTGCCAAGCGCAAGATGCGAAATAGTTCACTCTTCACTCTTCACTAAAAAGAAATGAAAATTCTTGTTCTTAACTGCGGCAGCAGTTCGATTAAATATGCGCTTTACAACATGGACGACCAGTCCGTCATCACGAGTGGCGGCATTGAGAAGATTGGTCTGCCCGATTCGTTTATCACCGTCAAGCTGAATGGCGAGAAACACAAATGGGAACACCCTATTAAGGAACATACTGCTGGCGTGCAGTTCATCTTCGAGGTGCTGACATCTGGCGAATATGCCGTCCTGAAGAGCCTTGAGGAGCTTGATGCCGTGGGACATCGCATGGTGCACGGTGGTGAGAAGTTCAACAAGTCCGTTCGTCTGACTCCTGAAGTGATGGAGGCTTTTGCCGAGTGCAACGACTTGGCTCCCCTCCACAACCCTGCCAACATCAAGGGTGTGAATGCGGTTTCCGCTCTTCTGCCCAACATTCCACAGGTGGGCGTCTTCGATACCGCTTTCCACCAGACAATGCCCGATTATGCCTACATGTATGCACTCCCCTACAATCTTTACAAGGAGTATGGTGTGCGTCGTTATGGCTTCCACGGAACGAGCCACAGGTACGTGAGCCAGCGCGTTTGCGAGTTCCTCGGATGCAAGCCTGAAGAGAAAAGAATCATCACCTGCCACATCGGCAACGGAGCCTCCATTGCTGCCGTCAAGTTTGGCAAATGCGTAGATACCTCGATGGGGCTTACGCCTCTCGAAGGACTCATCATGGGAACCCGAACTGGCGACATTGATGCAGGTGCTGTCACTTATCTGATGGACAAGTTCAACCTCGACACGAAGGGCATCAGCGACCTGCTGAACAAGAAGTCGGGCCTTGCAGGTGTGAGCGAGCTGAGCAGCGACTTCCGCGACATCCTTGCAGGCATCGCAGCAGGCAACGACAAAGCGCGTCTGGCAAAGGAGATGTACACCTATCGCATCAAGAAGTACATCGGCGCTTATGCCGCAGCTATGGGTGGTGTTGACATCATCCTCTTTACTGGCGGCGCTGGCGAGAACCAGTGGGAAGTGCGCGAAGGAGCCACCAACGGCCTCGAGTACATGGGCGTCAAGATGGACCAGACCAGGAATCGCAGCTGCCGCGCTACGGAAGCCATCCTGAGCGCCGACGACAGCCAGGTTACCGTCTGCTGCATCCCCACCGACGAGGAACTGATGATTGCCCTCGACACGCAAGCCCTCTGCTAAGGACAGCCTGGCTAGAGCCACCGCGGAACCATGAAGAAGTATCGCACCTCCATCATCCTGTTCTTGGTGTTCGAAGTCATCGCCATCTGGTTGTGGCAGGCTACTGGCAACCTGTTCTTTCTGCTAAAC
>JAGCFN010000171.1 GCA_017650085.1 Bacteroidaceae bacterium
TGCTTATAGTCGGCCCGAGCCTCTTTGTAACGCCTGTTCTTCGAGTGGATGAAGGCGCGATAGAATAGCGCCTCCTCGTTGTCAGGCTCCAGCTCCAATGCCTTGTTGTAGTCGTAAAGCGCACGTTCCTCATTGTTCATCTCCAAATAGAGGCCTGCACGATTGAGGAAGAGGTCTGTCGAGGTAGGGGAGAGCCCAATGCCTTTTTCGTAAGCTTCGAGTGCTTTCTCGTTCTCTCCTCGTCTCTGATGGATGCCGCCAAGATATTGATAGAGAATGGCATTCGACTTCTTCATTGGGTCAAGCCGGATGGTTTGCTCAATCATCCCCTTGGCTTTATCCAAAGAGTCAACTGCCAGAGCTTCAACTATTGCACGCACACTTTGCTCGTAGAGCTGAGCGTAGAGAAGTGAAGAGTGAAGAGTGAAGAGTGAAGAATAAAGGATGAAAAGTAAGCGCCGCATAACCATCTTACAATCTTTAATCCTTAATCTTTAATCCTTAATCCTCGCTATTGTCTGCTCTCTGTCCGGGCCAACAGAAACGATGGTGATGGGTGTTCCTGTAGCCTTCTCTATGTAGGCAATGTAGTCCTTGAGCTGCTGGGGGAACTGGCTCTCAGAGGTCATCTGTGTGAGGTCGGTTTGCCAGCCTGGCAATGTCTCATAGACGGCCTGCCAGCCTTCTGTATCGTAAGGCATCTCTTCAGTCACTATGCCGTCTTTCTCGTACTTGGTGCAGACCTTGATCTCCTTGAAGCCGTCGAGCACATCGCTCTTCATCATGATGAGCTGAGTGACGCCATTTATCATGATGGCATACTTCAGAGCCACAAGGTCGAGCCATCCGCAACGGCGGTTTCTGCCTGTCACAGCTCCATACTCATGACCTATCTCACGTATCTTGTCGCCTGTCTCGTCGAAGAGTTCTACTGGGAAAGGACCAGAGCCAACGCGGGTAGAGTAGGCCTTGAAGATGCCGAATACTTCGCCAATGCTGTTGGGAGCCACTCCAAGACCAGTGCAGACACCTCCGCTGACGGTATTGCTGGAAGAAACGAAAGGATAGGTCCCGTGGTCAATGTCGAGCATTGTGCCCTGAGCACCTTCTGCCAGCACCTTCTTGCCTTCCTGTAAGGCCTTGCCAAGTTCTATCTCTGTGTCTGTGAGGGGGAATTGGCGCATATACTCGATGCCCTGCATCCACAGTTTCTCTTCCTCGGTGATATCGTAGTCGGTATAGTTCAGGTCGCGCAGAATCTGTTCGTGGCGAGCCTTGAGCACCTTGTACTTTTCTTCGAAGTTCTCCAGGATGTCTCCAACACGAATGCCAGTACGGCTGGATTTCTCGCTATATGTGGGACCGATTCCCTTGCCAGTCGTGCCTACTTTGTTCTTGCCTTTGGCTGCCTCATAAGCGCGGTCGAGCACTCTGTGGGTGGGCAGAATGAGATGAGCCCGTTTGCTGATGTGCAGACGGCTCTTGAGGTCGTAGCCAGCCTCTTCCAACTCTTTTGCCTCCTGCATGAAGAGGTCGGGGGCAATCACGCAGCCATTGCCGATGATGTTGAGCTTCCCCTCGTCGAAGATGCCGCTTGGGATGCTGCGAAGCACAAACTTCTTGCCTTCGAAGATGATTGTGTGCCCGGCATTCGGACCACCTGCAAAGCGTGCTACTATATCGTATCTCGGAGTGAAGACGTCAACGACTTTCCCCTTTCCTTCGTCACCAAAAACAATGCCCAACAAGGCATCCACTTTACCTTTTCCCATTTTTATTTTTATCCAGTTTGAGTTTCTTTTGTTTTCTAGCTTCTTGTCTGTTCTTTGCCTGACAGTGCCGACAGATTCCGTGCATGTAGAGCAGCTTGTCCTCGATGGCAAAATAGCGGACATGCAGGTTCGCGAGGGCGAGCTTTGCAGTTGATGTCGACACTTTCGTTATGGTGTTGCATTGGCGGCAGATAATGTAAGCCTTCGGATTGCTGTCGGTTCGCATCTCGTAGTGAGCCGCAGTGGCAAGAGGGTGCTTGATGGCCAATCCTGCATCGACAAACAGTTCCATCGTGTTGAAGAGGGTGGCCCGACTCACCTGGAACGATGCGTGCTTCTTCATGATTCCAATCAGTTCGTCGATGGTGAAGATGCCGTCAGCAGCCCCTGCCACACGAAGAATCTCATAGCGTTCAGGAGTCTTTCGCATGGCTTTCTCTTCGATATAGCGCGTCAATCTGTCGTGCAATGAAGCGAGAGGAGCTTGCTTCTTTTCCATAACCAAAGTGCAAAGATACGTAATTTATTTCGTATCTTCTACATTTTGCGTTTCTTTTTTTGCCTTGAATGCTTCTGTGAGTGCTTGAATGGCTTTTCTGAGGTGCAGATTCGCTCCGGTTGTCTTTTCTTTGTACCTGTTGAAGATTTGCTCTTCAGCACTCAGGTCTTCTCCTTTCAGCAATAAATGGCGCAAACACAGGCATGCACAATTGGCTTGCAGGGCATTCCCTCTCTCAAGCCACACTTTGCATATTTCTTTGGCTTGCTTCGTTTTGGGGAGGAGTATCATTGCCAAGACTTGTGCTTCTTCTGCAGTAACCATTGTCTTGGCCCATGCGTCGGCGATTTCGGGAGTGAAGACTTCTGGCGGCATCAGCATGATAGCCATCAACTTAGCTTCGCGAATGTTCCTGCTCCAAAGCAGGTTTGCGAGGTCGGAATCGTGCGGGAACTCGTTGGCTATGCTCTGAAGTCTGGGCAGTTCAACACCGAAGATGAGTTTGTAAGGCATGCCTGCTTCCCGCATTCTGGCAGAGAGGATGCCATTCATGCTTGCCCGAAGTTCCTTCTTTATGTCGCGTTCCAGTTCTATGGCATTCATAATGTGCTGTATTGCTGGCCGTATCGAAGCATCTGTTCGTCGTAAGCTTCGTCGTATACTATGTGAACATCCAATGCGTTTCCTTCGTCATCCTGAACAAGTTTGTACTTTGGATTGATGAACCCCTTGTAGGGCGCAAGGTCTAGACGCTTGTACCGTTCACGGATTTCATGGTGCAACTCCGCATCAGTCTTGATTCCATATTGCTCGACAAGTTGCCTTGCCGCCTCAAAATCACCTTCGCTCTTGATGCGTTGTATCTCGGCAAGCAGTTCTCCGAAGGCTTTCCGAAGCAGTTCGTAGTCGTTTATTCTTACGTAATGTTTGCCATCAACCTTGACAATTTCCAGTGCTTCGGGATAGTTCGCGAGTGCCCATCGACTGATGAGAGCGCGATTCCGCATGTGTGCTTCCTCTATCTGGTCCCCCTCTTCTATGCGAACCAATTGTGTCAGGAGCCCGTTCATCAAGTAACTGTAATACTGCGACTTGTATGCTTCCGTGTTTGGTGTCAGCCCTAACTCGACGAGTTTCTGGTCGGCTATGTAGTAGAGTCCGAACAAGTCGGCTCGAGCTTCCTCGATTGTGCTGCCATAAGAGCGCAAGGCATCGGCATCCACACCAGGCAAGAGCTGTCCGCTTCCATGTCCAAGGCATTCGTGAAGGTCGGTGTGCAGGTCATCGCAAACATCTCCGTATTTGTCAATAAGCTGCCGCGTTTCTTCGTCGATGACGAACTCTTGACGCATTCCGGAGCCTTTTGCAGCCAGATTGTAAGCTCGAGTCAGGTTGGATATGGTTACGCTTTTGCTGCCAAATTCTGCTCTAATCCAATCGCTATTAGGCAGGTTTATACCGATTGCACTACTTGGATAAAGGTCGCCACCCAGCATAGCGGCACTGATTACTTTCGCACTTACTCCTTTACATTCTTTCTTCTTGAATCGCTCATCCACAGGAGACTGATTCTCAAACCATTGTGCATTGTCACTTAAAGTTTTAGCTCTAGTCGTTGCTTCGTGGTCGACAATGTTGACATAGCCCTCCCAACTTGCTTTATATCCGAGTGGGTCGCCATACACTTCGGTGAAGCCATTAGTGAAATCGACCTCGCTTTCTGTCTCGTTCACCCAAAGAATGGCATACTCGTCGAAGGTCTTCAAGTTTCCTGTCCGATAATACTCCACAAGTTTGTCGATAACGGCCTTTTGCTTGTCGTTCTCCGCATAATGTCGGGCTTTCTCGAGCATCTCGCAGATACGGTCGATTGCTTTGCCGTAAAGCCCTCCGCTTTGCCAGACATTTTCATGGAGCGAGCCATCGGAAGAACGTTCCAAACGGCTGTTCAGACCAATCATTGGCGGTCTTTGCGGGTCAGTTCTCTGCTTAAGTTCGGCATAGAAGGCTTCTGCTTCGGCTTGCGTGATGCCTTCTTCGTAGTAATTACATGAGGAAGTGAGCAGCAAATCCTCTCCGTCAGCATGATTGACGCGTTTTGGCATCACCTTTGGATTGAAGATGATTTCGCTCAGTTCGTCAATATCAAGGGGAAGTTTGCTTGCTTCCAACTTGTTTATTTCAGCGAGAAAAAACGCTTTGCTGAACTCTGGCTGGAATTTCAGGCAGCTATAATGATGATGGATACCGTTCGAGAACCAAACTCTCTTCAGGTAAACAACGAAAGCCAGCCAGTCGGAATTGTTCTTGTCGCCTTGGTAATGCGTATAGATGGCCTCCAATGTCTTGCGAATCTGCAATCCATAACGACTGTTTTGATCCCATAGAATGTCTCTGCCAAGCAGGGAAGCTTCAGCAAGATAATAGACAAGAAGTTTCTGACGAAGTGGCAGTCCGTCGAATCCAGGCACTTCGTAGCGCAATAGCTGTATGTCGGCAAATCGCTCGGTCATTTGCTGGTGGGCGATTTGCGTGCCTTTCTCTTTCTTCCTTTTGCAGCGGCTTTCTTTGTTTTCTTCTTGGGCTTCGTTTCTGGTGGAAGGTCTGCTTTGGGGATGAAGCCATGAGCCACTCTGTATTCCTTTGGCGTTGTGCCGCAAATCCTGTAGAATGAAGCATAGAAACTCTGTCGTGTGGTGAAGCCTACATTGACTGCAATGTCTTCAACAGTCATGTTGTCGAAACTTCTTTCCTGTAGCATGTACTTTGCTTCGAGGATGCGCATGTTTGCTATCAGTTGCGAGTAGTTCTGCTGGAAGCGCAGATTGACGACTGCACTGATGTGCCGAATGTTGACCTCAATATCGGCAGAAAGGCGTTTTGCAGAGTATTTGGGGTCACGATACTTCTGTTCGACCATCAACTTTGTGATGATTTTCTTTGCAGTTTCCTCGACGAATTGAGGTGAGACGGAACTCCTGTAAGCAATTGGAGAGGTCTTTTCTTTCTTCTCTCTTGTATTGTATTTAGCCATATTCGAATGATGTTTTGTCAATGTTTGTTGATTTCAATCAGTGTCTCAGGGTCGTTGGTGGTGATGATGTCTATGCCAGGCATCTTGGCGAAGCGCTTGAGGGCTTCTTCTCCATCTACGGTCCATACGTTGACTTCCAAGCCAAGTTTCTTTGCTTCTAGTGCCCAATCTGGATGGTTATCGAAGACTTTCGAGTTGTAGTCGATGCCAGTCCATCCCAGGTCCTTGATTTCTGTTGGCGAAAGTTCACCGTTCAGGTAAGCAATCTTAGCGTTTGGAGCCAGTTCGTGAATGCGTTTGCAAACATTCTTGCTGAATGAGATGTAGTCGGTTCTGTCGGCTAGTCCCAGCATGTTGATGAGTTCGACAGACATCTCGGAGATGCGATAGTCGCGTTTCTCGCTGCGATGAGGTTTTACCTCGAAGATGAGCCGACAGTCGGGATAACGCTGTGCTTCCGTGAGATACTGTTGTAGGGTAGGGATGAACTCTCCGTTCTTGAGTCGGATGTTCATGAGCGTGGCATAAGTTGTGTCTTCGATTCGGATGCCTTCTACAGTCGCGTCATGAAATACGACAGGCACTCCGTCAGCAGTCAGCCATACATCGAACTCGCTTCCCCAGCATCCTATCTGGGCTGCCTTTTGGAACGAAGCGATAGAGTTCTGGGCGCTTCCCTCTGTCTTCCAGTAGCCGCGATGAGCCACAACTTTAGGCTGGGCCAGGCAGACAAGGGTAAAAAACGTTAGTAATAGTGAAAAAAAGTATCTTTGCATCGTTTGTTAGATTTAGTTGATGCAAAGATACGAAAAAAGTTTTACAGTGAAAATGTTTTTGCTGAGAAATGTGAAAAAATTACGACATATTCCGTTTCCTGCGATATAGCATGCTACCCAAAGCGATTAGGATGATGAAGAGCGTGACGATGTAAGCCCAAAGATGTGTGACTCGCGAGGTGGCTGTGATGGTGTAGTCTTTCGGAATGAGTCTTTCTCCTGTGAAAGGATAGAGGATTGAGCCGTCGGGTTGTAGAGTTCCGTTGCCTGCATCTATGACTTTTCCTGGCATCGTGAGGGTGTAAGGCACGTTGAACCAGAAGATGTTCAGTTGCTTGCTGAGTTCGTCGGTCAATCCCTTGCCCAGAGTTGTCTCGTCGTCGAAGAAACTATTGTAGGCGTCGGAGTGGAAGAAGGCTTGCAGTCTCCCCTCGGGTCTAATGTCGAGGAAGTCGTCGGCACCAGCCATGATGAATTGTACGAGCGAGTCGTGCAGTTCGATGAAGCGCTCCTTGCTGACCGGAGGCGCAGGGATGGAGTCGTAGTGACTGACGATAAAGTCGAAGCCCACCTTGATGAGATTGTCGTTCAGCCAACGGTTGATGGCTGGTTCTATCTCGCTGAGTTTCTGCGAAGCCTCTGCTCCGCTCAGTCCCTTCACGAGGTTGGGTTCACCTGTAAACCAGTAGCTGACGAGGGCTTTGTCGGCATAAAGTGTGTCGGCAAGCTGGAATGTGTCGCCCACGCAATAGAAGGTTTCGCTGAAGACGTAGTTCGTATAGAACCAGCGGAACTGCTTCTTGAGGCTGGCTTTCGAGCGGAGGTGGGTGCCGTTCAGCTGCAGTGGTGTCTGCTGACTCATTTCCTCTATCGTTTTGAAGGGAATCGAAAAGGTGGTGCTGACGGTATCATCCTTGCCGATTTCCGTGTGAGTGCTCGCGAAAGCATCTGTGTTGAGACATTCGGGCAAGGGTTGCGACCATAGTATGTTTTCCTTTCCCCACAATGAGTCGCGCATCTGTTGGGACATTACGTTGCTGTAAGTTATTTCGCGTTCGCAGGGTTGCCAGGGGTTTCTGTTAATTGTGGTGTGCATCACGACATCCGGCTGATAGCAGGAGGAAAGTAGGAGAGTGCCGATGAAGGCTATTCCGAGGAGTTTACTTGTTTTCATAAATCATACGTTTGAAATGTGTGTAACAGAGTTGATTGCTATTCTTCTGCCCGCGGTGGCTTGTGTACACTTGCTCGAGGGTGCTACTCTTGGGCAGAGATGCTATATTATAATATGTATAGGATTGTTCCGTTTTTGTCGAAGAGGGCAGATGGAGCGTGATGAAGTAAGCGACGAGCAAGACTGCGGCAACTGTCGAGACATTACTTACAATACGCAGCCAAAGGCTTTGAGGCTGTTTTCTTGCAGTCTTTTCCTCTGCCTCAATCCGTTGCATCAATTGTTCAACAAAATCATCAGAAAGCCTTGATTTTTCGAGAGTTCTCGTCTTGCGTTCAATCGTAGCACGCAAGGCTTTGTCTTTATATTCGTTATTGTCTTTCATAGTTCTCAAGTTGTTTGATGATTACGGCAAGTTTCTTCCTTATCCATTGCAGTCGTGAGCGGAGATAGCCTCCGTCGTGACCGGTTATTTGGGAGATTTCTTTTATCGAATAGTCGTCGAAATAGTAGAAACTTAGTAGCATTTGGTCATCAGGTTTCAGTTGGTCGACGGCTCGTTCGAGCAGGGAGAGTCGGTCGGACGAAGTGTCCGAGAGAATTTCGTCGGCTTCGTCGTCGGACATATTCTCGAGCCATTCTTGCTTCGCATCCGCTATTGGAACAGTCTTTTGCCTTTGTCTGTAGTGCTTCAGCGCCATGTGATAGGCGATTTGCATCAACCAGGTTTGGAGGCTGGATTGCTTCTTGTCGAATCGGGAGAGGCTTTTGTATGCTTCCAGAAGTGCATCTTGAGTGACTTCCTCAGCATCTTCCTTCGAGGGAACCAAGCGTCGAACCATTCGCATTATGCGTTCTGCATAACGTTCGGCAAGTAGCCGAAACTGGTCTCTTTCGCCATTCAGTATGCGACTGACGAGTTCCATGTCGTCTGGCTTTGCTTGGGGATTTATCTCGGAAATGCTTCCCATTCGTTTTGTCCTTCTCTACAAATATATTACCGCTTTTTGCGAAAATGTATAATCACTCAGTAGTAATCTTGAAACATCACGTTTGAAGTTTGCAATTTACTAGTGTGACGATTGCGATTTACTAGTGTGACGTTTGCAATTAACTAGTGTTACGATTCCATTTGTATAGTGTTACGTTTGCACTTGTATAGTGTTACGTTTTCAAACAAAACGTGCCACGTTCGAAAACGCGACACGCTGTTATGTGATTTCTGACAATTGTTGTCGTCTTTAGCTGACTAGGCTGAACTGTCTGTTGCCGATGAGTTTGCGCAGATTGATGAGGGCATAACGCATACGGCCAAGTGCTGTGTTGATGCTCACGCCAGTCTGTTCGGCTATCTCCTTGAAGCTGAGGTCGTCGTAGAAACGCAGCAGGATGACCTCTTTCTGAGGTTCAGGCAGATAATCGAGCAAGTGACGGATGGACTCGCGGGTCTGACTGTCAATCATCTCGTCCTCGCGAGTGGCTTCGCTCAACCTCATGCTGTTCAGAGTCTTGGGAGCCACCTGGTCTTCGCGAACAGTCTGTGTCGTCTCACTCTTGCGTCCCTGATCGAGAATCAGATTGTGTGCGATACGCGTGAGCCAAGCGCTGAACTTGCCGCTCGTCTGGTATTTGTGGCTGCGAATGGCAATAATGGCACGTTGGAACGTGTCTTGGAAATAGTCGTTCGCTGCGTCGCTGTCTTTTACCAGAAAGAGTATATAGGAATAGATGTACGCCTGATGACGGGCGAGCAAAACATCAAATGCACTGTCGTTACCTTCTTCGTACAATTGGGCCAACTCATGGTCGGTCATTGCAGATAAGTTATTCATTACGTCTCAAACTTTGGTTTAGGAGTAATGTTTCTCGATAGGCAAACGGTTTTAAGTGTGTAATTAATGTTTTGACGACGCAAAGTAATGGGTTTTTCTTCATTCCTGCAAGTTTTTCTTCATTTTTTTGCGTTTTGTGCAACGAAAAATATCGAATGGCAGGGCGTTTTGCACAAAAAGGTGTAACTTTGTGCAAGAAATAAAACGACTAATATGCATTCGAAAGAAGAAAAGCTGCAAGCATTCGGTCGCTTGCTCGATGTGATGGACAATCTGAGGGAGAAGTGCCCTTGGGACCACAAACAAACGAACGAAAGCCTGCGTCCGAATACTATCGAAGAGACGTTCGAACTCTGTGATGCCCTGTTGAAGGACGATGTGCCAAATATTGAGAAAGAGCTTGGAGATGTCCTGCTCCACATAGTTTTCTATGCAAAAATAGGAAGCGAGAAGGGCCAGTTCGACATAGCCGACGTATGCAACAAACTTTGCGACAAGCTCATATTCCGTCATCCGCACGTTTACGGAGATACAGTGGCCAAGACTGCTGGCGATGTTGTGATGGCTTGGGAACAGATCAAACAGAAGGAAAAGGACGGCAACAAGACTGTTCTGGGCGGAGTTCCCAATTCTTTGCCTTCACTCATCAAGGCTTATCGCATTCAGGACAAGGCCCGTGCCGTCGGTTTTGACTGGGAAAAGAAGGAAGATGTCTGGGACAAGGTGCGTGAAGAACTTTGTGAACTGCAGGCAGAACTCTCGAAGGAAGACAACATCGAGAAGCAAACGGCTGAATATGGGGACTTTCTCTTCAGTCTCATCAATGCGGCCCGTCTCTATCACATCAATCCCGACAATGCCCTGGAACACACCAACCAGAAGTTTATTCGCCGCTTTAATTATGTCGAGCAAAAGGCGAAGGAGCGGGGCCTGCAACTGAAGGAGATGACACTTGCCCAGATGGATGAGCTCTGGGACGAAGCCAAACGCGCAGAATGAAAAAAGAAGAGTAGAAATTGCCCCCCGGCTTTTCTACTCTTCCACCGAAACTATTCTTTTTACCTTAAATCTTGCTTTGTCTCGGTCTGTCTCCTCTGTTGCGGTTCCCGCCACCGCCAAAGTTCTCGAGCATGTCTCTGTGGAACTTGTCTTCGGCGCACATGGCCTTGTAAACTTTTTGGGGTGAAACCGCCTGACACATTTTCTTGTAATAGGTGACCTCCAGTTGGGCCATTTCTACGCCCAGGTCTTTTATCTTCTGAATCTTGCTTGCGTAGTCATTATCGCTCGCGCCATTGGCAGGAGCGTGGTTCTTGAGTTGGAAGATCTGGCGTTGAAGTCCGCGCTGTTTGCCTTTCATCTCAAAATAGATGGGGAAGAAGGCTTGGGCTTCCGCTTGGGTGAAACCGGCTTCTTTGGTAACGAAGTTTTCCAACTTTGCCTTGAACTCCTGCGGATTGAACTTGCCTCGCTGTGGTTGTGCCGCTACGAAGCAAATTGACATAAAGATGCTGAATAGTAAGATGATGCTTTTCTTCATAATCTTTTTGTGTGTTTTATTCTGCTTCGGTTAAGTAGTATGCGATACTCATATTGTCAATCATCGAGTAGTCCAGCGCGTCTTCGATGTACTGGATGTCCTCTGTCTCAGCGAGTTGCTGCTTGTATTGCTTTTCGAAGAACAAGCCTCCGGTTGCCACACAACCAGCGAGAACGGCTGCTGCTGCCCATCGCCATATCAGACGACGGCGTTTCCTCTGTGCAATGCGGCCCATCACTTTGTCCGTCAAGCCGTCGAAATAGCCCTCAGGAACAGTGAAGTGAGTCTCGTTGCCAAAGCGTTCGAGAAGCTTTGCTTCCAGCTCTTCTGTATTATAATCTGTAGTTCTCATACACCTATTTGATATTATATAATGTAAAAGGTTTAATCGTTATCGTTAAAAAATGCTGAAATTTTTTTGACTGCATGATGATAGGAAGCCTTGAGGGCTCCGATGCTTGTGCCCAGCATATCGCTCATGTCCTCGTATTTCATCTCGTCGAAGTACTTGAGATTAAAGACAAGTTTCTGTTTTTCTGGCAGCGAGTTGATGGCTGTCTGGAATTGTTTCTGCACTTCATCGCCGTCGAAATAGCTGTCGCTTGCAAGCGTGTCGGCTATGCCAATCTCGGTCTGGTCGAGGCTGAGCACTTGTTTCTTCTTGGAGAGGTGATTGAGAGACTCGTTGATGGCGATTCGGAAGAGCCATGTTTGCAGACGGGATTCCTGTCGGAAACTGTCTATGGCGCTCCATGCTTTGATGAATGTGTTTTGCAGAACATCGTCGGCATCATCATGTATGACTACCATTCTGCGTATTTGCCAATAGAGCGGCTCCTGATATTCGCGCACCAAACGCGTAAAAGCTGCTTCCTTGGTGGAGGCATCACGCAATTGTTTAAGGAGTGCTTTCTCGTCTATCATGGCATAAACTTAGACAAGCACAAAGAGATAAGGTTTAAAAGTGAAATGGTTTAGGCAATCAAAACCGAGTTTACTGCACAGAAATCTTGCGAACGATTTTACCAACCTTGATCAGGTAGCAACCCTTTTGGAGGTTCAGGGCAAAGGTCTTGTCGTTACTGTCGATTCGAACAGTTGCAACCTTTGTGCCAGTCAGGTTGAAGATTTCCATCACTTCTCCATTGGCACCGGTAATATGGACATTGCCGTCCTTGATGCTCAACGAGATACCCGACACGCTCATTTCTATGCCGTCAGCCATTGGTTCTGCAAGCATGGAAACAGGAGCGATAAACATCGCCAAGGTGAGTGTTATGATGAAAAACTTCTTCATTTCCTATATAATTCGATGCAAAGATAGGTTTTTTCTGCCATTCCCACAAACATTTTCTGATAAAATTTGTCTTTTTCTTGAAGAAAAGCGCAAAAATGTGTTGCAAAACATGCTTTCGCAAACAATAAAGTGACTTTCGACTAAAACTTAGTCTTTCCTGATGACCCACTGTTAAAATTCAAACTTAACACGTTAACTTCGCCAACTTAACACGTTAACTTTGCAATCGTAACTGGGGGCGTTTGAGGACGAACCTATAGGTCTGCTTCACAAAAGCACTCAATCCTGCTCTACCAAATGTCTTCAGGATGCTCAGGATTGTCGTAGATTTCCTTTGGACAATACTCTATGTGGTCCATGTAGAACTCAGCCGTCTCTGTGTCGAGAACGGACTTCATCTTCAGGTAGTAGGTCTTGTCCGGGTCGAGAGTCTGGCGAGTGACGATTCGTCGGACTATATTTCGATTGACATTTGCTCTGGCGGTAGTTCCTGGATTCTTGAGGATGAGGATGCTTTCCTCGCCCTTCATGAAGCCGCAGTTGCGCATCTGCTTGTCGGCTTCTGCATCCGCATCTTCGTCTGTCCCGGTATCTTCAATCCAGCCGGTAATGGGATCAACTCCTCCAAGCGTAAGATTGACGGGAATTCCTGCTGCGGGCATAGCGTCGAGCCTGTCTCCAAAGTAGAACTGAGCGATTCCTCTGTCGCTATTTGTAAGGATGCGATAGCGAACTTCATAGGTTCCTCGCTTCGGAACAGGTGGCAGAGTGAAGACGAGTTCCCAACGTCCTACGCACTTCACTTCGTCTCCACAGAGGCTGCCGAACTTGTAGTCGTAGGCATTATAATATACAAATGTAGAGCCTTCGTTGATGCTGAGGTTGCCGATGTATTTGTATTCCGAATCATCGGGGAAATGAACCCATTGATGTTTGGCATCTTTCAGAGCAACTCGTCGGATGTCGTTATTCATCACTTCGGGGAAGAAACTCATGCAGTCCATTCTGATGCGGGTTCGACCAAGATTGTTGCGAGTCTCTTCGTTATAGGCGATAGGGGCATCTATCTCGTAGATATAGCCGTTCAGGGCCGTTCTCTTGTCCAGATCTTCTGCTTCTCTCATCACTCGAGCACCAACTTTACTTGGGTCACAACCTATTTCGTGACCAGTTCCATGACGATCATTATCGATTATTGGAAAGCGGTTGAGATAGACGCCATCGGACTCTTTGCTTTCGAATATTTTCAGCAAACGTCTTTTCCCCATCGTTACGTAGTATTCCATTACAGGAATTGAGAGCTTGCCGGGGGAAGCCACATAATCGTAGCCCTTCTCGTTAAAGTGGAAAACAAGCCTTTCTGGAGCCAGTTTGAAGGGCAGGACATGATAGGTTGTCCATTGGTAAAGTATGTTCTCCGGAGTTTTGAAGTTTGTATTAGCAATAGCCTCTGGGTAGTAGTTGTGTGCTTCAACCCAAGCCTGAACGTCTTCTGGAGTAATCTCTTCTGCAGCCTTCCCAATCTGTTCTTCCCAGAAGAGGTCCGATTCGGCAAAGATAGTGAAACCGTACTTCCTGTGTTTCGGAGCATAGGAATAGCCGCCATCCATTGTCTTCAGACCATTTGCAGGCGTCTTCTCTTCAATCATTCCTGTCAGATACAACTGCTCATAAACCTCGTCTCTTATCTTTGAAAGTGTGTCCATCAGCCCACAAGCCTGCAACATTCGGGCCATCACGACGAAACCCTTTTCTTTGCCATCGAGTTGCTCTTGGAGGACAGTTCTGAGCGTTACCTCTCTTGGGGCGATGACTTTCTCCATCTGGTGGATCACACCATTAATGGCATGAATGTCTCTGTTGAGAAGATTGATGGGATAGATGCGGTTGATGTAGATGCTGTCCAGGTTTTTTGGACGATATACACTAAGTCGGATGTCGTTCATGTTGGGACGTCCGAACTCTCCATTAGCTGTTTGGGGGAAGTTTGTCGTCTCGTAGAATTCCTCGTCGCCGCCATCAATAATGCTGTTGTAGACTACGACTTTCATGAGGCTGTCGCGCATTCTGTCGCTCGTTATACTGTCCCAGTTTGGCTCTTCTATATTGCCTGCATCAACTTGGTCTTGCAAATAAAGTGCAATCGCATCATTTGTCGGAGCAAAACAAGTGTAGTTGCCACGAGCGCTCAGGAGTTGGAAAACGGTACTTTTGCTGCGTGGGCTGATTTGAACCTGTTGCAGAAGTTTTACGTATTCGCTGTAGTCATCGTGTTTCTGAAGGTATCCGAGTATTGTTTCCTCCCTGAAAACATAGCGGGCAGAAGTGTCGATATCTTCCGTGCAAGAACAGATAAGAATGATGCTGGAAACTAGAAGAGAGAGGTACTTTTTCACGTTATCTTATTGCAAAAGTATGATTTTTTGCCGCAAAGTAACAAATAAGTACAATACAAAGCAAATATTTCGACAAAAAAGTGCAGAATAATTTGCTATCGTGGTATTTCTATGACTTCCAGGTCGCTAAAGGAAGCATTTTCTATGGTGAAGCGTACGAGGGTGCGAACCTGATGCCATCCTTGCAGACCTGCTGCTCCGGGATTGATGTGAAGCAGTTTCAGTCGCTCGTCATATTGGACTTTCAGGATGTGGCTGTGTCCCGAGATGAAGAGCTTGGGCGGGTTCGCGAAGATTTGCTGGCGGATTCTGGGGTCGTAATTGCCAGGATAGCCGCCAATATGCGTCATCAGAACATCTGCGCCTTCACAGGTCCAACGAAGTTTTTCAGTGTAGAGCCTTCGCAAATCTCCACCATCACAATTGCCAAAGACTGCTTTTAGGGGACGGAACTCTTGCAGTTTCATAGCCAATTCAAGCGAGCCGATATCGCCAGCATGCCATATCTCATCGCACGGCTCGAAGTACTCGAGATAGCGATTGTCCCAATAAGCGTGGGTGTCGCTAAGCAGTCCGATTCGCTTCATCCCTCTTGATTTTCCTAATCATATAAACCAGCATGCTAGCAGCTGCCACGAAGCTGATGGTATCGCTTATCGGCATAGAGAGCCAGACACCATCCAGTCCCCACCACTTCGGCAAGATGGCGAGCAAAGGAATGAGGAAGAGCATTTGTCGGGTGACACTGAGGAAGATGCTTTTTCCTGCGTGACCGATGCTCTGGAAGAAGTTGCCGATGACCATCTGAGCACCCACTAACGGGAAGGCTGCCACAACGAAATGGAAGGCGCGAACAGCTTTCTCTGTCAACTCGGGACCGGCTCCGAAGATGTGAATGATGGGAGCGGGAGCAAATTCGCCAGTCAGGCTGGCCAGAAGCGTGATGCTCGTCGCTCCGATAATGCTGTGACGAAGCACACGAAAGACACGGTCGTTCTTCCTTGCACCCCAGTTATAACCCACAATTGGCTGCATGCCTTGAACAAGTCCCATCACGACGGTCACGAACAGGAAGACCACTCGATTCACGATTCCATAGGCTCCGATGGCCATATCGCCTCCATATTCGAGCAATCTGTTGTTGCAAATCAGGACCACCAGACATGCGCAACTGTTGAATAGGAAAGGGCTGAGACCGATTGCGAGACATTGGCGAACGATATCGAGCCTAAGTCCATAGATGCCTCTGCGAAGGTGGAGCAGTTCGGTAGGACGGCTAAAGAGCTTCAACTGCCAGCAGAAAGCAATAGCTTGGGCAATGATGGTGGCCCAGGCAACACCCTGGATGCCCCATTTGAACA
>JAGCFN010000172.1 GCA_017650085.1 Bacteroidaceae bacterium
GACTAATGACTTAATGACTTAATGACTGCGCCCCGCCCTCGGAAGTAAAATTCCATGACAAAATCCAGGACCTCCGCGCACACGTGAACCTATTAGAAAAAATGTTGAAGAACATATAAGAAAGTTGCCCAAAAATTCGTAGACCGCAATGGAAATGTTGTAAATTTGCAATTGAATTAAGAGGAGCTCTTAGCTGCAGATAAGGGCAAACGAGGCACAGTTAAAATGCCTTCTTAACACGTCAAAGTGCGCAATTTGACACGTTAAGTCCGGCAAGTTAACACGCCAAGTTTTCCTCTCGAAAACGGGATAACTAAAGAAAGACAATCGACTCTAAGTCAAGATTAAGGAAGGAGAAACGAACATCATGTGCCTGTAAATGAAGGTGTGATGCTGTTTTTGGGACAGAAGGGGAAAATTTGTGGTTCGTTTTGCTATGGGTTTGGCGGAAATTGCCTAAATTTGTGGCACGAAACCCCAAAAACTGAAACTAATTATGAAAAGAACTGTCATTGCGTTATTCGCTTTTATGCTGGCTGTCGCTTCCAGCACGGTCGTATGTGCTCAGAGTCTGAGCCCCAGTACAAAATGGCATTGGGACAAGGGTACCATCGTCATCGATACGCCTGCCCGTCCTGCCGGACAACAGTCCGCCCTTGGTCTGACCGCTCCGAAGCTGGAGACCGTCAGGGTTGGATTCGCGGGACTTGGAAGCCGCGGACCTTGGGCTGTGAAGCGTTACTGTCATATTCCTGGCGTGCAGATTGTGGCCCTCTGCGACTATGAAGAGGGACGAGCCAGGGATGCCGAGAAGTACCTTCGCGAAGTGGGACTTCCTCCTGCTGACATCTACAGCGGAGAGACGGGATACGTCGACATGTGCAAGCGCAATGACATCGACCTGATTTATGTCGCTACGGACTGGGACCATCATTTCCCCATCGCCAAATGCGCTTTGGAGAACGGCAAGCATACGGCCATCGAGGTGCCAAGCGCCATGAACCTGGAGCAGTGCTGGCAGCTCATCGACCTGAGCGAGAAGAACCGCTTGCATTGCATGCTGCTCGAGAACTGCTGCTACGACTACTACGAGATGTGCGCCCTGAACATGGCTCAGCAAGGTCTCTTCGGCGAAATCATCCGTGCCGAGGGTGCTTACATCCACACGCTGAACGAGGCAGGCATCTGGAAGGGCTATTGGCACAATCCCGATGGCTCCGACCCCGAGAACCTCTCTTGGCGACTGAAATACAACAAGGAGAACCGAGGCGACGTCTATGCCACTCACGGACTTGGTCCCATCGCCCAGGCCCTGAACATCCATCGCGGAGACCGCATCAGGACGCTCATCGCCATGGATACCGAGCCTTTCTGTGGACGCGAGGGGTATAAGGAAGTGACGGGCAAGGAGTGCGACTATTTCCGCAATGGCGACCACACCACCACGCTCATGCGTACAGAGAAAGGCAAGGTGATGGAGATTCAGCACAATGTGATGAGTCCGCAGCCCTACAACCGCATGTACAAACTGACGGGCATGACGGGCTTCTGCACGAAATATCCCGATCCGAAGATTTACATCAGCAAGAAGAGTGCCAGCAGCATGGGACTTGCCGAAATGGCTGGCAAGATATCAGGCCACAACTTCCTCCCGAAGGATGAATACGATGCCCTGATGAAGCAATACTACCATCCCATCCTGAAGAAGTTCGGCGATCTGGGTCGCGAGTTCGGTCATGGCGGTATGGACTATACGATGGATGCCCGTCTGGTCTATTGCCTGCAGAACGGTCTGCCTCTGGATATCGATGTCTATGATTTGGCAGAATGGTGCGCTTTGGCAGAACTGGGTGCCCTGAGTATGGACAACGGCTGTGCTGCTGTCGCTTTCCCCGACTTCACGCGTGGAGGATGGAACGAGCAGCAAGGTTATCGCCATGCTTATGCTTCTCCAGAAGACGAGGCAGCTGCAGACAAAGCCGCTCGCGAGAGTACTGCAAAGCAGAAGGAACTGGCAGCGAAGAAGAAACTCTGGGAGAAATACGACAAGAAGCAGGGAAAGAAGTAATTAGGGATTAACTGGAAGTTAAAGAAGTTAAAGAAGTTAAAGAAGTCAAAGAAGTTAAAGAAGTCAAAGGACGACACTTGGGGCTGCTTCCAAAACTATTGTCCTTTAACTCCCCAAACGAGCGAAAGCGAGTTAACTTCCTCTAACTTCGTTAACTTCCCCCCAAAACCTGAAACCTGAAACCTGAAACCTCAAAACCTGAAACCTCAAACCTGAAACCTTCAAACCTGAAACCTGAAACCTCTACAATTCTACAAGGATACGGGCATTTATCATGCGGCCTGTCAGGTAGTTGGGGACGGCATACTGATGGTTCGAGATGTCCGTTATCCAGTAGTAGCTGCTGACGTTGTCGAGGCCGAAGATGTTGAAGCAGTCCAGGCCTAACCAGATGTTCCTCAAGTACTTGCAGCGGCGCAGGTGACGGTCCTCGTTGTCGATGAGTCGGTAGTTCATGCCGACGTCGAATCGCTTGTAGGCAGGGGCTCGGAAGGCGTTACGCTCCAGTCCGGTATGGGGTGGGCCGAAGGGAAGTCCGTCTGCGAAGGTGGCCTTCAGGTTCATCTTCCAGCGCGTCGTGTTCGGGAAATAGTCCGTGAAGAAGAGGTTGATGTTGTAGCGCTGGTCGGTGGGCTGCGGAATCTTCTGACCGTTCAGGTTCATCGAGGCTTTCATCAGTCCGAAACTGATCCACGAGTCTGTGCCTGGGACGAACTCTCCGTAGAGCTTGAAGTCGGTTCCAACTACGTAACCGGTTGCGCAGTTGTTACCGTAGTAGACGATTTTCAGGTTGTCGACGTTGTAGGGGTTGAGTTTCCATTGCGCTTTGTAGTAGGCCTCCGTAGTGAACTTGAAGGGCCGGTTCGCAATCTTGAACTTGTACTCCATTCCCGCAACGACCTGGAACGAGCGCTGCGACTTGATGTTCTGGTTGAGCTGGACCGTCGTGTTGCCGCCAATGGTAATGGTGTCGCGAAGCTCCTTGTAGAAAGGACGTTGGTTGTAAAGTCCGAGGGCAAGTCGGAACGTGAAGTTGTCGTTTGCTGCAGGCACGAATCCCATGCTTGCACGAGGGCTGATGAGCCATTCCTTGTTCCAGCTCCAATAACTGAGACGAAGGCCGTAGTTGAAGCTGAGGATGCCCAGGCTGCTTTCCCTTCGCCAAGTGTCCTGGGCATACATCTCGAGCTGGTTGGCGTTGATGGAGTTCTGGGCTCGCATGTTGTAGATGACCTGCAGGTCGTTTCCTGTGTGAGGAACGGAGTAGCCGCTACTGTCGCGATATTCCCACTCGTTCGAGTTCTCGCGCACCTTCTCGTGTTTCCAGCCGATACCTGCATGCATCTGGTGGGTGCCGAGCTTGAGGTCGTAGGCGAGCTTCATGCTCTGGACGGAACTGTAGAGGAAGTTGCGGGCATGTTCCATGTAGGAACCGACACCCAGCTGCTCGTCGCCGTTCGTCTCGTTCAGCCAGTACTGTCCCTGGATGTCGTAGGTCTCCTTCTCGCGATTGCTGAAGAGCGAGGTGGTGAGACTGAGCGCACCTTTACCCAACATACGGGCTGCACGGACTGTTCCGAAGAGTGTCTGGAACTGGTCTTCCTCCTTGCCGTCGAAATAGACCTTGAAGCTCTTCACGTCTTCCAGTGTGCCGAACCTCGTTTCGCGGTCCGCGGGCTTGAAGTTGTAGTTGTTCCGATTAATATAGACAATGGCGTCGAAGGCCCAATTCTTCGTGGGAGCCCAACGGAAATAAGCCTGATAGTCGAGGAAGTTGGGTTTGTACTCACCCTTCGTCTCGAGTGAGCCGAGCATATATTGGTTGGTCTTGTAGCGCAAGCCATTCGAGAACGAGAACTTCTTCTTGCCGTAACCCACATAGACATTCGCGCCAAGCAGACTGGCTGCCACAGAGGCTTCGAGCCTTTCGGGGTGGGCATAGGTGATGTCGAGCACGCTCGACATCTTGTCTCCATACTTCGCTTCGAATCCGCCTGCAGAGAAATTGATTTTCTCCACCATATCGCTATTGATGACGGAAAGTCCCTCCTGCTGTCCACTACTGATGAGCATCGGCCTGTAAACCTCCACACCATTGATGTAGACGCAGTTCTCGTCGAACGAACCGCCACGCACATTGTACTGGCTGGAGAGCTCGTTGTGGGTGCTGACACCAGCTTGGGTGGCCACAAGTTCCTCGACGGCATTTCCGCTCGTGGAGGGCATTCGCTTCAGGTCCTTCTTGTTGAGCTCCTGCATCGAACCCATCTGTCTTCTGGTCTCAGCCACAGTGACTTCGGAGAGCTCCTTTCCGCTCTCTCGCATCACGATGTTGAGCGTGAGGTTTCCCTTGGGTTTCTTCAGGACACGTTTGCGCGTCTCGTAGCCTATCATGCTGTAAACGACCACCACACTGTCGGCAGTGGAGAAGGAGAGCCTGTATTGTCCGTCGAGCGAAGCGGTTGTGCCGAAGGGCTGTCCCTCGATTCGGACCTGACACAAAGACACAGGGTCGTTGCTGTCGTCCACAACCCTTCCCTTCAGGTGCACTTTTGCAGTGTCCACCTGCTGCTCTTCCTCCTGAGCAGACACGTTCATAATGCCCCAAAAGAGAGGCAAAAGAAGCAATAAGAAACGTTTCATCTTATATAATAACGTTAAAAGTCGTGATTTATTGTGTATAACATTGAACATTGAACATTGAACATTGAAAAAATAATCGTACCTTTGCAGCATAAAAGATAAATGATTCAATATTCAATATTCAATATTCAATATTCAATACTCAATGAAGTTCAGTGAATTGATCAAGTTGCGTCGCAGCCACAGAAGCTTTACAGACGAGCTCCTGAGTGGTGACGATGTGAAGCTGCTCCTTCGAGCCGGTCTGATGGCTCCAAGCAGCAAAGGACTGCATAGTTACGAGTTCATTGTGGTGGAGGACAAGCAGATGCTGGCTTCCCTGAGCAAGAGCAAAGCCGTTGGTAGCGATTTCCTTTCGGGAGCGCCTCTGGCTATCGTGGTGCTTGCCGACCCCAGAATCAGCGACGTTTGGATAGAAGACGCCTCAGTCGCTGCGATGAATATCCTGCTTCAAGCTGAGGACCTCGGGCTTGGTGCCTGCTGGATTCAACTGCGTGACAGACAGGATGCAGAAGGTCAGCCCACAGAAGAAATCGTGAAGTCCCTCCTCAACATTCCTGAAGAGATGCGAGCCGTCTGCATGATTGCTGTGGGACACAAAGGGATGGAACGCAAGCCGCAGAATGAAGACCGACTGAAATGGGAACGCGTACATATCGGACAGTACTGATCGGAGCAGGCAATGTAGCGAGTTTCCTGAAGGCCAACATCAAGTCGCCTTTCGAGCTGACCTGTGTTGGGGGACGCCAAAGAACGTGTCCCATTCCGAAGGATGCCGACCTCTACATCATTGCTGTAAGTGACAGGTCGATACTCTCTGTAAGTGAGGAACTTAAGGATGTCGATGGACTTGTGGTTCATACGGCTGGAAGTGTACAGATGGATGTGCTTTCCTCGAAGAGACGAGGCGTGCTCTATCCCCTCCAGACGCTCTCCAAGAAACGTCAGATTCCTGCCTCTCGCGTACCTTTTTATATTGAAGCAAGTCAGGAAAAGGACCTCGAATTACTTCGAGAACTTGCCGAAAGTATGGGGAGCAAAGCCGAGCAGATGGACAGTCAGCGCAGGAAATACCTTCACCTCGCAGCCGTTTTCTGCTGCAACTTCGTGAATCGGCTCTACGGCATTACTGCCGACCTGCTCGAAGCGCACAACATCCCCTTCTCGGCTATGCTGCCACTCATTCACGAAACGGCAGACAAGGTGGATGAACTGACACCCAGCGAGGCTCAGACTGGTCCTGCAGTCCGATGGGATGAGGAGGTGATGGCTCAGCAAATGTCACTCCTCGACGATGAGCAAAAGCAGCTCTATCAATTACTTAGCAAAAGCATACACGATGATAAACTACGATCTGAAGAAGATAAAGGCTCTCGCCTTTGATGTGGATGGCGTCCTGAGCACGGAAAATGTGCGTATCGACGTGAATGGGGAACTGCTTCGGACGGCCAATACGAAGGACGGATATGCGCTCCGATTGGCCGCCATGAGCGGACTTCATGTTGCCGTCATAACGGGGGCTCGCGAGTCGTCCATCCTGGCCAGATACGAAGCAATCGGCATCCACGATGTGTTCCTGGGCAGTTCCATCAAGACGGAGAAGCTCCAACAGTTGCTCGAGAAGTACAACCTCACAAGCGAGGAAGTCCTTTATATGGGGGATGATATTCCAGATTACGAGGTGATGAAACAGGTCGGACTGCCTTGCTGTCCCAAAGATGCAGCTCCTGAGATACGAGAAATCAGCCTTTACGTCAGTCACAAAGATGGTGGCTGTGGCTGTGTTCGCGATGTGATTGAGCAAGTCCTCAAGGCTCAAGGGAAATGGATGGCTGACAAAAAAGCATTTGCATGGTAAATTAGTGGTTTGGTAGATTAGTCGTTTAGTGGTTTAGGAAAGTAACAGAATCCCCCAAACGACCAATCTACCAAACGACCAAACGACTAAAAAAGATGAAGATAGTTTTAGCAAGTAACTCCCCTCGACGCAAGGAACTCCTCGCTGGGCTTGGTCTCGACTATGAAGTCCGCACGCTTCAAGGCCTCGATGAAAGTTATCCCGAAGGCCTTTCGATGGAGGAGATACCACAATATATCAGCCGAAAGAAGGCAGCGGCTTACACTCTTCAGCCCGACGAACTGCTCATCACGGCCGATACCATCGTGTACCTCGAAGGCGAAGTCCTTGGCAAACCAGCTGATGAGACTGAGGCCAAGGAGATGCTCAGGAAACTTTCAAGCAAAACGCATCAGGTCGTGACTGGAGTAACACTCAAAGCCTCCCCCGACCCCTCCAAAGGAGGGGAGAATGGCGGCAACAAAACTCCCTCTCTTTTGGAGAGGGATGGGGTGAGGCTTCACTCTTTTGCCTGCGTCTCGCAAGTCACTTTCGCCCAGCTCTCGGAAGCCGAAATCGACCATTATGTCACGCACTATCACCCTCTTGACAAGGCCGGAGCATACGGCATTCAAGAGTGGATTGGCTATATTGGCGTGACGTCGCTCGAAGGTTCCTATTTCAACGTGATGGGCCTTCCCGTCCAAAGACTCTATTCCGAAATGAAAAAACTCAATCTGATATGAAAAGCAAATACCTTTTCCTCTGCCTTTTGATGGCAATTCTCTATTCCTGCTCGAAGAATGACTACAGTTCCTATTGTCCTACATGGCTTGGATTCACCTATAAGACAGGCAGTTATCCCAATTACACTACAGGCAATCCTCGTAGTGTTGTCCTGACTCCTGGCGACTCTGTCCACCTCACGGCCCATCAGGACAAGAAGGGACACCTCATCAATGCCACTTATTATACGTGGACCATCTGTTATGACACGCTCGACACGACTGGCGAAAAGGTTCATGCCAGGAAGTCGTACAGCAAGCACACGAACTACGACGGCTATGCAGATGGCAGCGACGATCCCGTTTGTCACCTCCTTCTCCCTGCAAATGCTTTGCCTACAGAATACGGAAAGCCTGACACCATTCAGTTTGTAGCCCGTTTCAGTTATAGCGGACAGGGTGTTACAATCGAGACTGGAAACATCATCAACAACACTTCCTACAATGGTCGAATCACACCTCAAAGTGGTCCTACAGGAGGTGGAGCTGCAGGCAATTTCTACTTCGACGTGTCTATTTGAAAAACGTGGCGTAGTTAAAAAGCAAACGTAACACTATACGATGGCAAACGTCACGTTAGACATTTGCAATTTACTAGTGTGACGTTTTGGATTTACTAGTGTGACGTTTTGGATTATGCCTCGAGAACCAATCCGTCGTAGGCATAGTGGAAGCCTTGGGGAAGTTTCTGCTCCTCCACTTCATACAGGCCGACTTGGTGGCACATGTGAATGAAGTAGGTCGGAATCTCTCCCAAACTTCGGCTGAACTCGATGGCGTGCTCGACGGTTTGGTGTGTCTTGTGAGGTGTATGACGCAAAGCTCCGATAATCAGCAA
>JAGCFN010000173.1 GCA_017650085.1 Bacteroidaceae bacterium
GTGCCACGTTTGCAAACGTCACAGTATATGTTTTCAGACACGAAAGGTTAATAAAAAGAAAATCTTTCGATTTCCTTTTGTATATTGCTCGCTTCTTCGTATCTTTGCACCCGTGAAATTGATTATAGACATAGGGAACTCCGTCACTAAGATGGTTGCTTTCCGTGGTGATGAGCCTGTCGATGTGGTTCGGTCGGAGAGTGGCGAACTCTCAGGACTTGATGCGTTTGTGCAGAAACACAGTTTCCGCAGAGGCATCGTCGCTAGTGTTCGCAATCTTACAGACAGTGAGGAGAAAGCACTTGCCAGCCTGCAGTTCCCTCTCCTGCGTTTCTCTCCAGCCACTCCTGTTCCCATTACGAACCGCTATCGCACACCAGAGACGCTGGGCAGCGACCGTCTGGCAGCCGTCATAGGCGCCAGTTCGCTCAAGCCGGGCAAGGATCTCCTCATCATCGATGCAGGCACTTGCATCACCTACGAAGTCATAGATGCTCGCGGCAACTATTGGGGAGGCAACATAGCGCCAGGCATGCAAATGCGTCTGAGAGCCCTGCACGAGTTTACAGCCCGCCTGCCTTTGGTGGATGCGGAAGGTGTGGTGCCTGGAATGGGCTATGATACGGAGACGGCCATCCGTAGTGGTGTGCTCAGAGGCATGAAGTATGAGATTGAAGGATACATTAAGTCCATGCGTTCCAAGTTCCCGCATCTGCTCGTTTTCCTGACAGGAGGAGACCACATCAATTTCGACACGAACATCAAGAACATTATTTTCTCGGACAGATACATTGTTCCGCGAGGACTCAACAAGATACTTGACTATAATGAAGACCAGATACAATAACCTTCTTTGCCTGATGTTGGCCTGCCTTTCCGTCGTGACCATGCAGGCTCAGATAAGCAGCACGAACTCCACCTATTCGCGTTTTGGGCTCGGCCTGCTCAACGATCAGTCTAATGGCTTCAACAAGACGATGGGCGGTGCCGGCCTTGGTGTGCGCATCGGCAATCGCATCAACACCGTCAACCCCGCTTCCTATTCCGCCATCGACTCGCTGAGTCTCATCCTCGACGTAGGCATGAGGGGTACTTTCGGACAAATGAAGCAGGGCTCGACTAAGGTAGGAGTGCAGAATGCATCAATCGATTACGTTCATGCAGGTATGCATATTGCCAAGCGGCTCGGCCTTGCCATCGGCTTCATGCCATATACGAGCATCGGATACGAGTTCTCTTCGCCGGAATCTCCAGTTGCAATCAATCCCAACACGACACAGACAATTACTACCAGCAACCGTTATGAAGGCAGTGGTGGCTTGAACCAAGCATATATTGGCCTGGGTTGGAAAGTGTATCGCGGACTCTCTGTGGGTGCCAATCTCAGCTTCATGTGGGGAAAGTACAACCATTCGCTGATGCCCGACTTCAGGGAAGATGGCGTAGGCAGCTCCACTGCATATAGCAGCACAATTAAGGACTATTCTGCTCTGCTGAAGACCTATAAGATTGACCTCGGCGTGCAATATCCAGTACGCCTTTCACCTCAGGACTGGTTGAACCTTGGCGCATCCGTCAGCATCGGGCATAAGATTGCTCAAGACGCTTCGCTCCTGATTTACACAGAAAAAGGCGATACTACGAAATACACAGCTTCTTCTCCGTTCGACTTGCCATACTCCTTCGGTTTCGGCGTCTCTTGGCAACACAAGAACACGCTCTTGGTGGCTGCTGATGCGCACTACGAACGTTGGTCAGACTGCCGTATGCCCATCGAAACAGAGAGTGCCTTTGTCCCCATGAAAGGCTACTACAAGGACAGGACAAAGATTGCCGTCGGCACTCAATGGACTCCCGATCCCTTCGGAAAATACTGGGAACGCATTCAATATCGTGCAGGTGTGAACTTCTCAACACCTTACCTCAAGGTCAACAATCATAATGGACCATATGAACTCCGCATGGGTGTTGGTGCAGGACTGCCCATCACGAACAAGATAAACAACCGTTCTGTTGTCAATGTTGGCGTGCAATGGATGAGACGAGCATCCACAGCAAGTGGAATGATCACGGAGGACTACTTGCTCCTCAACCTCGGTGTGACGTTCAACGAACGCTGGTTCGTGAAGTACAAGATTAACTGATGAAACGTTTCCACACAGCCAGTCTTCTTCTCCCTTTCTTCCTGCTTCAGTTTTTCGCCTTTGGATGTTCCAAAGAAGTGGAGCATTTGGCGGAGCCCCTAGCAGCGAAGGATTCCCTCCTCTTCATGCACTCCACAGGCATAAACACATTCATAAGCGATAGTGGTGTGATGAGGTATCACATGGTTGTCGAGGAGTGGGATATATACAATGGTAGCGGAGGAGAACCACCGACGTGGAAGTTCTTGAAGGGCATGCTTATGGAACGCTTCGATGAGAAGTTCCACATTGACCTCTTCGTGCAGTCCGATACTGCCTATCTGCACAGACAACAGCTTTGGGAACTGCGTGGAAGAGTTGTCGTACGTAACGTAAATGGTGATGTCTTCCGCACAGAAGAACTCTTTTGGGACTTGGACAAACACGAAATGTGGAATACGCAGTATATGCACATCACGACTCCCGAGCGCGAACTGGAGGGTACGGAGTTTCACAGCAACGAGCAAATGACGCGCTATACAGTGTTCAACTCCATCGGCTCCTTCCCTGCGAAGGAAACAGAGGTAGCCGCTCCGGCATCGCCTCCCGAAAAGGGAAGGGGGAAATAGTTAACGGATAATTGTCATATCGCAAATGGAAATAGATTCATCAGTCATAGTTGCCACCATTGCTATCCTTATGCTTTCGGGCTTCTTTTCCGGAATGGAGATTGCATTTGTGTCGAGCAGCAAACTGCGTTTCGAGATGGATAGGGAGGAACAGGGTTTCTCGTCGCGTCTCATCGACACCTTTTATCGCCATCCCAACAGTTTTATTTCCACTCTCTTGATAGGAAATAATATTGCGTTGGTTGTATATGGCATCCTGATGGCAAAGATTGTCAATGCCTTTATCCTTATTCCGTCGGGCATTCATCAACCCGAAGGTGATTGCCCTAACGAAGCACTCTGTTTGTTCCTGCAAACGATTCTTGCCACATTCATTGTCCTGGTCACCGGCGAGTTCCTTCCAAAGACGCTCTTTCGCATCAATCCTAACCGAATGATGCGCATCTTCGCTCTGCCTGCTTACATATTCTATATAGTATTGTGGCCAATCAGCAAGTTCACAAGTTCACTCGGAAAGTTCCTGCTCTGGATGGTTGGAGAGAAAGTGAAGAACGCGAAAACGGAGAAGACCTTTACTCGAGAGGACTTGGACTACTTGATACAAAGCAATATTGACAAGGCAGGAGACGACGAGGAAATCGAGGATGAAGTGAAAATCTTCCAGAATGCGCTCGACTTCAGCTCGGTAAAAGTGCGCGACTGCATTGTGCCACGAACTGAGATTGTTGCCGTCTCGACCGAAACCTCGCGGCAAGATTTGCTCACGCAGTTCGTGGAAAGCGGTCACAGCAAGATTATTGTTTACAAAGATGACATAGACGATATTGTCGGATACATCCATACGGTAGAGATGTTCGGCTTGGGTGCCGATGAAGATTGGACAGAACATGTACGCGAAGTGCCAATTGTTCCTGAAACGATGAATGCCCAAAAACTGTTAGGCATCTTTATCAGTCAGAAACGTTCGCTTGCAGTTATTGTCGACGAGTTTGGTGGAACAAGTGGAATTGTCACGATGGAAGACCTCGTGGAGGAAATCTTCGGAGAGATAGAGGACGAGCACGACAGCAAGAACTATACTGCTCGACAGACTGCTCCAGGCGAGTATTTGCTTTCTGGCCGACTGGAAATAGCACAGGCAAATGAGTTGCTCGACCTCGATTTGCCGGAAAGTGATGATTATCTGACTGTAGGCGGACTCATCCTTCACGAGTTCCAGAACTTCCCCAAACTCAACGAACCTGTTCGCTTCGGACATTGGGAATTCAAAGTAACAAGGAAGACTACCACGAAGATTGAGCTTGTTCAACTTCGTGTCCTTGATGAATGAGTTTTTCGTCACATTTCTGAGATTAAATAGCGAAATATGCATGCGATTTGTATCATGTATGCAAAAAATTACGCAAGAAAGTGCATATTATGCGCGAAAAGTTGTGCTTGTTTGCATAAAAAGTTGTATCTTTGCACTCGCTAACCCTTAAAATGCAGATAATATTATGCAAGTGAAGCAGGACAAGAAGGCGAGGATGCAGGCAATCCGCAAGATTGTCAGCGTGAACAGCTTGGAGAGTCAGGAAGAGTTGCTCGCCGCATTGAAAGAAGAAGGCTTTGTCAGTACACAAACTACGCTGAGTCGCGACCTCAAACAGTTGCGTATCAGTAAAGTTAGAGTACGCAGCGGCCTTAGCGTTTATGCGTTACCTCGTGAAGGACAGTTCGAACCAGTGCCTACATTGGAAGAAATCAACCAGACGAAGTGGCGCCTTAATTTCTCAGGAAACCTCATGGTAGTGCACACTCCTCCTGGCCACGCCAGTATGGTTGCCTATGATGTCGATAACATCAAGCACCCTGCATTCCTTGGTACAGTTGCAGGCGATGATACGGTCATCGTGGTGCTGGCCGAAGGTGTGGACAGGGAAGAAGCTGGGATGGTTGTTCGTGACTTGTTCCCAAAATTGACATAAAGACTAACTACACATTATAATATATATAAGGAGACATTTGATTAATGAAAGATGTAAAGCCTGAAGACATACGCGTGCTTGTGGCTGATGCAGAGCACGAAAAGTATGTCGACACAATTATAGAAACCATTCGTGAGGCTGCACGCAAGCGTGGGACTGGTATTGCCGAGCGAACTCACGACTATGTGGCTACGAAGATGCGCGAAGGCAAAGCGGTTCTGGCTTTGGATGGCGAGACTTTCGTGGGCTTCAGCTATATTGAGACATGGGGCAACAAGCATTATGTCACCACTTCTGGCCTGATTGTCCATCCAGACTATCAGGGCTTGGGAGTGGCCAAACGCATTAAGGATTACACGTTTACGCTGGCTCGTCTGCGTTGGCCTCATGCCAAGATATTCAGTTTGACGAGTGGTGATGCTGTCATGAAAATGAATACTGCCCTTGGTTATGTGCCTGTAAGTTTCAGCCAACTTACTGATGATGACGCTTTCTGGCATGGTTGTCAGGGATGCATCAACCACGATATCCTCGAAGCGAAGAACCGCAAGTTCTGTGTTTGCACAGGTATGTTGTGGGACCCCGATAAACATAAGGGCGAGCCGACTTCCCTCGAGGTCATCAAGGATGTGATGAGAACGCTGGTTTTGCGTGGAATAGAATAAGAAACGACACAATAGATATATGGAAAAGAAGAAAGTAGTTGTCGCCTTCAGTGGCGGTTTGGATACCAGTTACACAGTTATGTATCTGGCTAAGGAAAAGGGTTACGAGGTTTATGCCGCTTGTGCCAATACGGGAGGCTTCAGTCCTGAGCAACTTAAGGCTAACGAAGAGAACGCCTACAAGCTGGGTGCAAAGGAATATGTCACGCTCGATGTGACTCAGGAGTACTACGAGAAGTCATTGAAGTACATGGTCTTCGGCAATGTTTTGCGTAATAACTGTTATCCCATTTCAGTAAGTAGCGAGCGTATCTTCCAGGCTTTGGCGATTGCTAGATACGCCAAGGAGATTGGCGCGACTGCGATTGCTCATGGTTCTACTGGGGCTGGAAACGACCAGATCCGTTTCGATATGACCTTCCTGGTGATGTGTCCAGGCGTGGAAATAATTACTCTGACGCGAGATGGGAACCTTTCGCGACAGGAAGAGGTTGACTATCTCAACAAGAACGGCTACTTTGCTGACTTCACGAAGCTCAAGTACAGCTACAACGTGGGACTCTGGGGAACCAGTATTTGCGGGGGTGAAATCCTCGATTCGAAGCAGGGATTGCCTGAAAGTGCTTACCTGAAGCACCCCACAGAAGAGGGTCCTGAGCTCCTGAAGATAGGTTTCGAGAAGGGCGAGATATGTTCCGTCAACGGAGAACACTTTGATGACAAGATCAAGGCCATCCAGAAAGTCGAGGAGATAGGTGCCCGTTACGGCATTGGTCGCGATTGTCATGTGGGCGATACCATCATCGGCATTAAGGGAAGGGTTGGCTTCGAGGCCGCTGCTCCCATGCTTATCATTGGCGCTCATCGTTATCTGGAGAAGTTCACGCTGTCGAAATGGCAGCAATATTGGAAGGAACAAGTGGCAAACTGGTATGGCATGTTCCTGCACGAGAGCCAGTATCTGGAGCCGGTTATGCCGGATATCGAGGCCATGCTCCTAAGCAGTCAGAGAAACGTGACTGGCGAGGTGACGCTCGAACTCCGTCCTCTCTGCTTCCAGA
>JAGCFN010000174.1 GCA_017650085.1 Bacteroidaceae bacterium
ACATTGAACCAGAAGATCTACGCAGAAAATGGAGTTTCTCTTTGTCTGTGCCTCTGGCATAGCCTTCGGCGAGATTGGAGGGAACAGAAACCGATGCACGGCGCAACTGCGATACCAATCCAAACATTTCTTCCTTTGGAAAGGATTGTGTCATCAGATATATTGATGTAACCATCTCTATGCTCTGCTGCCATACTCGCAAGTCCTTATGAGTCTCCATCGCTAATATCCCTAAACGACTAAACGACTAATTTACCAATCTCCTAAATTAATTCTTATAATTGCGGGTTTGAACTTTTATTATCTCATAGTTGAGGGGCTCTTTGACGAGTTCGGGAGCTTTGTCGTCGCTGCCTTGGTAGTCCCAGCAGCCTACATAGAAGAAGTTCTCGTCGTCGCGCTTTGCCTCGCCTTCCTCGGTCTGATGCTCTTCGCGGAAGTGGCCACCGCAGCTCTCTTCACGATGCAAGGCATCGTAAGCTACGAGCTCGCCCATGAGGATGAAGTCGCGCAGATGGATGGCCTTGTCGAGCTCGACGTTCAGACCTTCCTTACTTCCAGGAATGAAGAGGTTGGTGTCGAACTCCTTACGAAGCTCCTTGAGGAGTTTGAGGCCTTCTTCCAAGCCTTCCTTCGTGCGACCCATGCCAACGTGCTCCCACATAATGTGGCCGAGTTCCTTGTGGATGGAGTCGACTGAGCGCTTGCCCTTGATGTTCATCAGGCGATCAATCTCTGCCTCGACTGCCTTCTCTGTCTCAGCGAACTCGGGCAGATCGGTTGATAGGCGAGGCCAGATAGCTTGGTCTGCAAGGTAGTTCTGGATGGTGTAAGGCAGTACGAAGTAACCGTCAGCAAGACCCTGCATGAGGGCAGAAGCGCCAAGGCGGTTAGCTCCATGATCGGAGAAGTTGCACTCGCCAATAGCGAAGAGGCCAGGAATGGTGGTCTGCAGTTCGTAGTCAACCCAAACGCCGCCCATTGTATAATGGATTGCGGGGAAGATCATCATGGGATAGTAGTAATCGACGCCGTCTCTTGAGCAAGCTTTCTCACCCGGGGTGACGTCTGTAATCTCCTCATACATATCGAAGAGGTTGCCATAACGCTGACGAATCTCGTCGATGCCGAGGCGCTGGATGCTCTCAGAGAAGTCGAGGAAGACTGCGAGACCTGTGTTGTTGACGCCAAAGCCCTTGTCGCAACGCTCCTTTGCAGCACGGCTGGCTACGTCGCGAGGAACGAGGTTGCCGAATGCAGGATAACGACGCTCCAGATAGTAGTCGCGATCCTCTTCGGGAATCTCATAGCCTTGCTTCGTGCCGGCCTGCAGAGCCTTTGCGTCTTCGAGCTTCTTGGGAACCCAGATACGGCCGTCGTTACGCAGAGACTCGGACATCAATGTCAGCTTCGACTGCTTGTCGCCATGCACAGGAATACAAGTGGGGTGAATCTGAACGTAAGAAGGATTAGCCATCATAGCACCCTTGCGGAAGCACTGGACAGCTGCCGTACAGTTACAACCCATAGCATTTGTCGAGAGGAAATAGGTGTTGCCATAGCCGCCAGTTGCGATTACAACTGCGTTTGCAGAGAAGCGCTCCAGCTTGCCTGTAACGAGGTTCTTGGCAATGATGCCGCGAGCTCTGCCGTCAACAATCACAACATCTTCCATTTCATAACGGGTGAAGAGCTTCACCTTGCCACGCTGAACTTCCTTGCTCAAAGAAGAGTAAGCGCCAAGAAGCAACTGCTGGCCGGTCTGACCCTTAGCATAGAAGGTACGGCTTACCTGAGCACCACCGAATGAACGGTTTGCCAGCATGCCGCCATACTCGCGAGCAAAAGGAACACCTTGTGCCACGCACTGGTCGATGATGTTGTTCGACACCTCTGCCAAACGATATACATTGGCTTCGCGAGCACGATAGTCACCACCTTTAACTGTATCATAGAAGAGACGATAAACCGAGTCGCCATCGTTCTGATAGTTCTTGGCTGCATTGATACCACCCTGAGCTGCGATAGAGTGAGCACGACGGGGT
>JAGCFN010000018.1 GCA_017650085.1 Bacteroidaceae bacterium
CTATAGGCATGTTTGCAATCTGGATGGAGCTTAATGTCACGATGTCACTTTGTCACTTTGTCACAAAATCACCTTGCATTGTGCATGATGCTGTAACCAGCCAAGCGGTCATAGCGGGAACCTTGCTGACGATAATAGACGAGCACCTGATACTCGTTCTCCGTCTCGAAGAAACTGCCCATCGTTCGCTGGGTCAGTCCATCCTTCTGGATGAACTCGTAGCTGTAATAGCCCTGCTTGAGCAAGATGGCTGCATGGTAGTATCCGTGCTCGGCATCGTACTCCATCTTGCAGTCAGGATTGAATGTCTGGCCTGTCCACCAACCACTCACATAAACGTCGCCTCCAGCCAAACGAGGGGTTTCCAAAAAGAAGTGAACCACGACGTATTCGGCCGTCGTCCAGTCATCGTAGTTGTCCGAGCTCCTCACAACATAAACACCGTTCTGGTCCTCGGCATAACTGTAGGAATTGTCTATGACGGCCGGAAAGAGTGTGGCATGATAGTAAGGCTCGAACCAGTCGATTCGGTCAACACCAGTTGCCGTCCGATGCACATCAAGAATCTCGAAGCGATGGTATTCGTTACCGGCTGGGAAGATGAGGCTGCGATTGTGCGTGAACTCGATTCCATTGGCTTTGCGGACATTCGGCACCAGCCCCTCTATCCTGCTGTCCCAACGACGATTCTGCATGACAATGACTTTCAGTTCCCTTTGAGGGTCGAAGACTTGCAGGCCTCCGAATCCGACGGAGAGTGTCATTTGCTGATGGCGGTCATTAAAGTCAATATCGGTGTTGCTGCTCAGTTCTGCTATAATACCAGCCTCTCGCTCGTAAATGCAGAAGCGTGCCTCCAAGACGGGCTCGTCCTCCGAGTCCTCTTCGTAGATGCGAACACGATAATTGCCGCTCAGTCGTAGCCGGACCTCCTTCGAAGGGACACGAAGCCGATAGTGCGTATAGATCTGAGTGGTGTTGAAACTCTTCTCGAAGTCCTCGATCAGTTGGTCGTTCAAGCCTTCCAGGAAATCACTCTCGAAGATGTCGTCGGTCGGCTGCCAATCCCAATCGCAATGGTCAATATGGTAACGGTAGCGCTTGTATTCATGGCTCATCTCGTCCCACTCGATATCAATATGCTGATGACCTCTCAAAGCGAGATACGGCGGCAAAGTCGGGTCGTCGTCAACAGTCAGGGTGAGCGTCTTGATGTTGCGATTGAAAACTTGTTGAGTCTGAGCGTTTGCGTACAACGGACAACTGACAACTGACAACAGAAGGATGATGGTGCGAAGGATGTTGTTTTCGTTGTTTGATGGTTTGTCCTCGCCTTTCAGAACAGGCAATTGCCAATGGAACTTGACGGCAAGAATACGAATCAGAATCACGATGAACGAACTCAGCAGAGCACTAATCTCAACACTCAATCCGAGTTCCAGACAGGCCACATAAACCAGTCCTCCAGCCACGCAAGCAAGGGCATAGATCTCGCTACGGAAAATGAGCGGAACGTCGTTCATCAGGACATCGCGAATGATGCCGCCTCCAGCACCAGTCACGGCTCCCATCGTAATCGCCACCCAATAAGGATGGCCGAAAGTAAGTGCTTTCTCAAGTCCGACAACATTGAAAAGGGCAAGACCTATCGTGTCGAAAATGAACCAAGTATAGTTGTGGTGGATAATGTATTTGCCGAACATTCCCACAGCCAGAACTGCAAGAGCACAGCAGATAAAGTAGCTGCCATTCGTCATCCAGAAAGGATTGACGCCAAGCATGAGGTCACGAATCGTTCCACCACCAATAGCAGTCGCCATACCAACGATCCAAGCGCCGAAGATGTCGAACTGCTTGGTCGAGGACAGACGAACACCTGAGATGGCAAAGGCAAAAGTGCCGATGAACTCGATGATGACGAACGTGACAGGCAACCTCAACGTATCGCCCATGTCCTGCAGAAACTCCAGCAGCATGACCTAACAATAAACTAATTGTGAACTACTCCGTCAGCCCCACCTTTGTCCATTCGTCGAGCAAAGCCTGAGCATCCTTCAGAGCAGTCTCGGCATCCACCTCATATTCCTGCTGAAGCAAGCCTGCCATAGTCTCGGCATCGAAGTCCTTGTCGACGATGTTCTTCCAAAGGAAGGAAGCCGATTCGTTGAGACTGATGACTTTGTTGAAGTCGATATTCTCTCTGCCGTAAGCTACGATGATGTGTTCACCGCAAACTTCGCGAAGTTCAAATCCTTTCTTGATTTTCATCTTATTGAGTTATAAATTAAAAGCAAATATCTTCTGATTGGTCGCAACTTTCGCCACAATTTGATGCGACGAACGAGCTTGGGGTCGTCAGCCGGAATGATACGATTCGGACGGATGTATTGCGTCACGACACCACTCACATCCCCTTCCTTACAAAGCTCCACACCTTTCAGGTTTCCATCGCCTTGCAAAGTCAGATTGTCGCCCTGCTTCTCAATGATACGATGCAGGACATAATGGCCAGGAGCTATCTGAGCGAGTACAGCATCACCGATGTTGTATGTGTCGCGCTTCTCGAGGAAGACACGGTCGCGAGTGTGCTCGATGAAGGGACGCATACTGAAGCCCTTCACATAGATAGCGTAAGGCTTCCCTTCTCGTAACATCTGCGAAACTTCGCCCAACCAAGCATCGTTCGGCAACTCGTGTCGAGGCTGATTCGAAGTGGTTCCGTTGCGCTTCTGATAACGTCTACGGAAAGGAGTCAGCAAGGCTCGTATCAATCTTTTAAGGAGTTCCTTCATTTCACAATAGTATCGTGGCAAAGTATGGCTGCTTCTGCGTTTGGCAAGCAACCCAGTTCATACATTCCTACAAGGTGGATGAGTTCGCTGATGCCATCGCATACGCCTTTATAGACGCGCTCGTCCCACTTCATATTACTCATTGCAGGCAAGAGGTTGCAGAAGGCTTCGATAGGACTGAGTTTGCGGATGCTATTCTCAGGTCGTTGCTGAATGCGGACAAGGCCTCCAATCGGTGCTTGAATGTTACGATAGCAAGCTGTCTTACCACTCCAGGGACTTCCATAGATGATGGCTTGTCCGTCAATAACCCGAACTACAGGATTGTCGTCGTTCATCAGGTCGCATCCTGGAATGTTGTCGTACCAAAGGCGTGTATGCGTGCTTTTACCTGTTCCGCTTGGGGCAGTCATGAGATAACCTTTGCCATCGCATCGAATCACAGAGGCGTGCATAAGCATAGTTCCCATCTGGGCTGAAGCGAAAGCATAGGCCATCATCAAGGCATTGTTCAAACCGTAATTGCGTTGTACCCATGTTTCTCCGAAAAGCGAAACCTGGCAGACACTGAAGTCGACATTACTTTGCATGCGACTGCACAGCACATCTCGGACATCGTGAATGGTGAACTGATAGCCGCCATCAGGCATGCGATATACGCCATGATCGCAGCCTCCACAATCGAACACACCTATCTCGTCGCCATTTTCCTGCCATTCGATATGGTCGTCAACAGTTATCGTGAAGAGCAGATCTTCTGGCTTCTCCTCCAATCGGAACGGAGCAAACGAAGGGATGAGCTTCTCGTCGTTCGCCTCATCAACGAACTTGACGGCAAGAGAATGGCCGCCTATCTTATAGTAATTAGTCTTCATTCTGTTGTCTCATCGATGTATTTCTCTGACTTGAAGCGAAACTGGCTGATGTCAACAAGTATCATCCGCATGTCTTTGCTCTGGACATAACGTTTGTGCAGGGAAAGGTATTTGCGCTCCATCTTCTTTCTGTTGGGGCTGAAGAAGACGCTTGGAACGTAAGGACCACCCTTGTAAGCAGCCTCCAGATAACGTTGGAACTGGAAAGAATAGAGCTGACGGTCGACCAGGAACTTCGTCTTCTTCTCGATGGTGATACTGTCGACCAATTGCATATCGGTGATGAAAACCATCGAATCGACCAACGAAAAGCCCACGCCAATCATATAGACAGGCTTCTGCACAACCTTCTTCGGCTTGGCTTCAAGAGTCTGAAAGGCAAACACACAGAGTATTGCCAGACATATTGACTTCAAAGAGTTATTCATTTACATATAGTTTTTGCGGGCACAAAGATACGAAAAATCCCCGAACCCGCAAAAGGATTCGGGGAAATAACTTGTCAACTTGTCTAACTTGTCAAATTATCAAGGCATTTTACTCGTCCAGTTCAATCACATAGCTGACTTTTCTGCCGCTTGGAGTGATGGCCTTAATCCAAAGAGTGCGGTCTGTACTTTGGTTGGCACTCTTGACGGCTTCCTCCCAATCTTCTGCTGTCTGCATCTTCTTATCGTTGACCTGCAGAATGATTGTGCCTTTAGCAGCTCCAGCAGTCTTCATCTTGCCGTTTCGGATGGCAGTTATCGTCAAGCCGTAATCGACGCCGAGCGACTTCTGTTCGTCTTCGCTGATTGGTTTGAGAGCGACACCCATCTGGTCGAGGTCAACTTCCTCCATAACCTTAGTGGTGCCTTGAGTGTTGCGCAAAGTCACATTCGCCTTGTGTTCTTTCTTGCCACGCTTGAAGGTCAGGCTTACCTTATCGCCTGGACGATGCTGGGCAATCGCTTCCTGCAGCTCTGACATCTTGGTGACTTTCTTTCCGTCGAATTCGGTCACGACGTCACCTTTCTCCAGTCCTGCCTCTTCGGCTGCGCTTGCATCACTCACTTTGTCCACATAGACGCCTTCCACCACATCGAGGTCTGGGTCGTTGCCTTTCGCTTTCTCATTGTCTATCCAAGTCGAGACGTCGATTCCCTGAACGCCAAGGATGGCGCGCTGAACGGTTCCATAGACTTTGAGGTCGGCCACTACCTTATTCATAATGGAGGTTGGAATAGCGAAGCCATAGCCGCTGTAACTGCCTGTCTGACTGTAGAGCATAGCATTGATGCCCACCAGTTCGCCTTTCTCGTTGACAAGAGCGCCACCACTGTTGCCACTGTTGATGGCAGCATCTGTCTGGATGAAGCTCTCAATGCCGTTTGCGCCAAGCGTACGAGCTTTCGCGCTTACGATGCCAGCCGTAACGGTACTGGTCAAGTTGAAGGGATTACCTACTGCGAGCACCCATTGCCCTAGCTTGAGGTCGTCGCTGTTGCCAATCTTGATGGCAGGCAGATCCTTGGCGTCTATCTTGATGAGCGCAAGGTCGGTCGTAGCGTCGCAACCGATGATGCGGCCCTTGAACTCGCGGTTGTCGTTGAGTTTCACCTCAATCTCGTCAGCCTCGCCTACAACATGATTGTTCGTCACGATGTATCCGTCGTTCGAGATAATCACGCCGCTACCTGCAGCATGACGGTCTGGCTGCTTGTATTCGCGCTGCTGAGGTTGTCCGCCTCTGCCGCCAAATCCGAAGAAGTCGCCAAAGAAATCGCTGAACGGGTCTTGGATCTGCACTCTTTGTGTCTTGCCCGTCTGCGTTACTTTAATATATACGACACTTCCCACAGCACTCTCGGCAGCCCCTGTCAAATCGACAAGACCTGTAGGAGCCGCAACCTGAGCAGGCATCGCAGCAACAGGTTCTGGGGAGAGAGGCTGACTGTTCGATGCCGTTCCTCTAACAACGGCACCAGTAACTGCACTACTGCCCAAAACGAGCAGGGCTGCACCAAACCAATTCTTCGTTGTCTGTTTCATAATGCTATTTAGTTTTTAATTGTTAGTACTCGAGTTGTTTCACGACGCAAAGGTAAATACATTTTCCATTATAGCTGCCATTTTTTCCCAATCTTTAACACTGTCCGACTAATGCTTAACGGTTCTTAAACAGAGCCGAAACTTTTTTCACATTTATTTATCCATGTCTGAAAACTCAAGCAACAAAAACAATGCCAAACCCAAAACTTGACATCTTGACTGACATGAAAGGCGATGTTGGCAAACATCTAGTGTGACAATCGCAAACATCTAGTGTGACGTTGGCAATTTACTAGTGTGACGATTGCAAACATCTAGTGTGACGTTGGCGATTTACTAGTGTGACGATTGAGAACGTATAGTGTTACGATTGAGATTTACCCTGCCTACGTTTTCCAACTTTGGCTTTGTCAATCTGCAAATCCGCTTGGAGGAAGCACCAATAAACTAGGATAGCATTTCCGTCATTTTTACCCTTGAGATTAGACTCGAAAGTACTCCCGTTCGGAAATTAAAAGAAAAACTTTGGTTTTCCTTTTGTTTTTCGCTCACTTATTCGTACCTTTGTCCCCAGAAAAAGGCAGTGAACCGGCTTGTCGCTGCTCGGAAGTGCCCCCTCGAAGGGCATTTCCGAGGAGAGGAAAGTCCGGGCAACACAGGGCATCTCGCTTCCTAACAGGAAGAGGTCCGAAAGGGTCAGTAAGTGCAGAAGAAA
>JAGCFN010000019.1 GCA_017650085.1 Bacteroidaceae bacterium
CGACTGCCTCCTGACCGATGAAGGCAAAGTGGTGTTGGAACAGAACGGCACATATCACCTCACAGACCTCACGCCAGCAGAGTATCTGGCCACACTCCCGCCGATGCCTCGCTCTGCCCGAAAGAGCGTGGGCAGCCTGTCTTCGGCTCTCGTGAAGCCTTATGGCGTGAAGAAGATTCCCGTCATACTCACCGCTTTCAAAGACAAGAAGTTCACCACGGCCTCAAGCAATGCCCGTGTGAAAGCCTTCTACAACGAATACTTCAACGGCGAAAACATCGAACCCACTACAGGCAACTATGGTAGCGTCAGGCAATACTTCATCGACCAGAGCCAAGGACAATTCACCCCGGAATTCACCGTCATAGGTCCCGTGGAACTCGACAGCGTCTATGGCTACTACGGAGGGGACAAAGGCGGCAGCAAGGACACGCTCTACTCGAAGTTCGTCAGCGAATCCTTCAAAAAGGCAGTCGCCATGGAAGAGAACTGGACACAATTCGACAACGACGGCAACGGCAAGGTGGACATGTGCGTCATCATCTTTGCAGGACTCGGCCAGAACTACACGAACTCGTATGGCGACAAGAGCACAATCTGGCCTAAAGAGTTGCCCACATCCTACACAATCGATGGTGTCACACTCTCAGGCTGCTCCTCCAGTTGCGAGATGCACCCCATTGCCGCTAACGACAGTGTCATCACGGAATGGCAAACTGACGGCATCGGAGTGGTGGTTCACGAGATAAGCCATGCCATCGGATTGCCCGACCTCTACGACACGAACAATGTAGCCTTCGGCATGGACTACTGGAGCATCATGGACTACGGCATGTACACAAGGCGCTCGAAGTATCCCGTCGGCTATACCGCATACGAACGCGATTTCATGAAATGGCAGCAAGTTGAAGTCATCGACTCTGCCTGCACGCTCCATCTCTATCCGTTCAGCCGAAACGGCAAAGGGTACAAACTCGTCAACGATGCCAATGCCAACGAATACTACATCCTGGACAATCGGCAGGCAGAAGGTTGGGACTGGGGCGCTTGCAGCAATCGCGGACATGGAATGCTCGTCATGCACGTCGACTATGCTTCCGGCTCATGGACTTCCAACAAAGTCAACACCACTGCCAACCACCAGAGATTCACCATCATACCCGCCAACAATAGCCTCATCGGCAGCAACAACTGCCATGGGAATGTCGACATCTGGCGGACAAGCCTGCAAGGGAACCCCTATCCAGGCATCACGGAAAACCATGAACTGACCAACGAGTCAACCCCTGCCAGCCTTGTTTACGCGGGAGAATTCATGAGTAAGCCGCTTGTCGACATCGAAGAGACTGCCGACGGAATCATTACAGTCAAGGTAATGCCCTTGGGCACGCTGGAGCCTCCTACTGAATTGGCTTACCAATACCTGAAACCTGACAGCACTACTGTCATTTGGCAACCTGCTGAAAATGCTGAACTCTATAACCTGCAACTCTGGAGCGAAGGCGAACTGGTCTTCCAGAAGGACAGTATCGCAGGCACTTCCTACGAGTTCGCAGACCTGCGTCAAGGCGTTGACTACGTCTTTTCCGTCCAAGCCATCAGCGATGCCTATCGCAATAGTGTATGGGCTGTTAGCGAATCCTTCCACGCCAATCCTGATGCCATTTCCGACATCTCTGAAAGCAGGGAACTGGTTCGCATCTATGACACGAACGGACGCTTTGCCTGCGAATGTTTTGCCGACGAGCTGCATCGTTTCTCACTCAGGCGTGGCATCTACATTATCCGATATCGCAACGGTAGGATAAAGAAGATGATTATATGAAACCCCTGCTTCTTCTCCTCGCCCTTTATGCTCTGACGGTTTCAGCCGTTCCTGCAAAAAGGGAGCGACACACGTTGAAGCTCCACGACGGAAGCACCATAGAAGCGACTTTGACGGGCAACGAGGCGTTGCATTACTACCTGACAGATGACGGCAAATACCTGCAATGCGACAACAAAGGCATTGCCCATTTCGTTGAACCTGACATTTTAGAACAACGTTGGCAGGCAAAGACTGAACGCCACAAGGCAATAAGGAAGAGAATTGCCAACACGCGTCGTAACGCATCCAGAGCGCCCATGACTGGGAGCAAACGCGGCCTCGTCGTATTGGTACAGTTCCCCCAAACGGACTTCCACTATACCTATTCGGACTTCCAAAGCCTCTTCAACGAGGAAGGTTACACAGATGACATCAACATTGGCTCTGTCCACGACTATTTCCTCGAACAGAGTTATGGGATGTTCGACTTTTCCTTCGACATCATAGGCCCCATCACAATGAGCAAGCCATTGTCCTATTATGGCAGCAACAACAATTTGGGCGATGACATCTACCCTGCCACAATGGTCACAGAAGCCCTGCAGATGATAGATGACGAGGTGGACTTCAGCCAATATGACTGGGATGAGGACGGCCAGGTGGAGCAGATCTTCTTCATTCACTCGGGCTATGACGAGGCACAAAGTGGCAGAGCGACGGACATCTGGTCGCATGCCTGGACACTCACAGAAGCCCTGGAAGAAGGCGATGGCAACGGGCCTGTCATGATGGACAATGTCCTTATCGACAGTTATGCCACAAGTGCTGAGCTCAGAGACAAGACTGGGCTGGGCTTCACAGGCATCGGGACTGCCTGCCACGAGTTCAGCCATTGCTTCGGACTGCCTGATGTTTACGACACTGTGGGCAGGAACTTCGGCATGAACACTTGGAGCCTAATGGACTACGGGTGCTATAATGGCGACGGAGGAACACCCTGCGGCTTCACGAGCTACGAGCGTTACTTCTGCGGATGGCTTGAACCCATAGAACTTGACAATCCTATGATAGCGGAGGACATGCCTGCCTTGACATCCGAACCGATTGCCTACATTCTCAGGAACAGTGGCAAAAGCGATGAGTTTTTCCTTTTCGAGAACCGGCAGAAAGAGAGCTGGGATTGCAATCTTGGCGGGCATGGCATGCTCATCCTGCACGTGGATTATGATGAGACCGCATGGAAGGAGAATACTGTCAACATTGTCCGTTCGCACAAACGCCTGACCATCATTCCTGCTGACAACATCCCCACGGCTGGCACACTGGCTGGCGACACTTGGCCTGGCACGACCGGGAAGACGGAATTCTCGGACACATCCAGTCCTGCAGCCACTTTCTACAATACAAATGCTGAGGGAGACAAGCAGATACACCACTTCGTCTACTACATAAGCGAGGCGGAAGGAGGGCTTGTCAGCTTTATCTTTGATGATGAGGAAATGGGCATGAACGGCCTCGAGCCCTCAGGGAAGAAAGAGGAGATTATTTGCAATCTGGCCGGACAAGTTGTCCTGCCAAACTACAGAGGCATCATCATCACCAGAGATTCCGACGGAAAGACACGACTCAAAACCACAAAACCATGAAGAAAGTCCTATTCCTTTTGTTCATAAGCCTTTGCACGAGCATTTCGGCGGCCACGGTGTCGCGCTATACTGGCACTCGTATCTTCTGGGATTCGCGTTCGCCTGTCACCATCTTCAACGGTGGCGGCTATTCACGACTCATTGAACTGAGCGACGGACGGCTGCTTGCCTGCTGCGAAAGCGGAGGCATCAAGGTCAGTTTCTCCTCGAACAAAGGCCAGACATGGACCTCTCCCACCCTCATCGCGCCCAATAGCAACAACACGCCCAACTGCGTGCCCGACCTGATCCAACTCTCCGACGGAACCATCATCGTGGGCTACAATCCGCGCCCTTCACAGCCTTATACAGAGGACCGGCGCTTTGGCATCCGGGTACGCAGGAGCACCGATGGCGGCAGGACATGGTCGGGGGAAATCTTTGTCTACGATGCCGACTACACTTTCGAGAACGGATGCTGGGAGCCTTCCTTCCTGGAACTGCCAAGCGGGGAACTTCAGTTGTACTTCGCAGACGAGAGTCCCTACACGAGCAGCGGCGAGCAACAGATTTCGCTCTGTCGCAGCCACGATGGCGGACTGACCTGGACATTGCCCCAACGCATCTCCTATCGCAGCGGATTCCGTGACGGAATGCCTGTTCCCGTGTTGCTCAGCGACAACAAGAACATTGTGGTGGCCATCGAGGACAACGGATGGAGTGGGATTGGCGACTTCCTGCCAACCACAGTCCGCACAACGCTCTCCAACAACTGGAGGGGCAGCACCTTTGTGAGTGGAACCAGCAGTCAGCGGAATCGCAGCATCAACTACGACTACTGCCCCATTGCAAAGGGCGGAGCACCCTATCTCCGGGTGTTACCCAACGGCGAAACCGTACTCTCGCATCAGTCCACATACGGCGATGGCGACAACATGAAGATGTACACCTATGTCGGAAACAAGCAGGCAAAGGACTTCAAGGCAATGTCCAGACCCTTCTGGCAGGGCACCACAAAGGGCTGCTGGTGGAACTCGCTGGCAGTCATAGACACAGGCATCGTGGTGGCTGTGGGCGGACTGGACGGCAAGATCTGCATGGTGAAAGGCTATCCGATGAAGCAGTTCCAAGTGCCCTTCGCGTCGCCCAAGGTGGATGGCCGGTTCAGTTCCTCGGAAGGCTATTACCACACCACTGCCAAGCAAGTCCCCATGGGGAGCGAGACAGGCACCTTCTCCTATGCCGACTTTGCCTACGACGCCGACAATCTCTACCTGAGCTGCCTCGTCTATCGCGGCAATGCACGCTCCAGTGAGCCCTACCCCGACGGCATATCCTTCTACATCGAAAGCAAAGGGGCCAGCACAAATGTCCCGATGAACACATCCTACAGGTTCAACCTGTTGCCCGACGGCGCCTGTTCAGTCAGCAGAGGCAACGGCTCGGGATGGGAAGAGACCGGCATGGAAGTGCAGACTGCCAGCCAGGCCAACTCGTCGTACTATCGGCTCGAAATGGCCATTCCATGGGCTCGCATCGGGCTCACAACGGTTCCCTTGGGGCAGAAACTGAGTGTCAACCTGGAAGTCATCACAGGCGACGGCACCAGCCAAGTCGTGGAGCGCATCCCGGACACATCCCCCACAAAGCCTGCAACGTGGGTTCTGCTGAACCTCATCGAGCCGGAAGACCCCTCTGGGATAGGCAAGATTGGGAAGACCAGACCTTCAGAAGGCAAGACCTACAACCTGCTCGGGATGCAGGTTCCAGCCAACTCTCGTGGCATTTTTGTCGAAGACGGCAGGAAAATCATCTCGCTCCGGTAAGCAGACAAAGCATCAGCCACTCGCAGTCGCCTTTCAGGTCAACTATTTAATATATATTAAGAAAGTTTAACTTAAATTGCGTAAAGCGTTACACGTATCATATACGCAAAACACAGACCCCCTACAAGGGAAAAGAAATTCTATTATTATATTAATATAATAATAGACTTATATTTTTGGGAGGCGTTACATATTTTCGTATATGATACGTGTAACGCTTTAAGCCACCACGCTATGCAACCTCGGCGTAGTCGATGCCGTATTCGTCACACACCCACTTCACAGCCCTGGGAGGGAGCATTTTGCTTTTTGGCTTCACGCCAAATTGTTCGAGGTGCGAATTATTCTCTTTGAGCCAGCGCCAAAAAGTTGTGCGGCTCACTCCTGCAGCGTCTGCAAGGTCGGATTTATACATGCTTTTCATAGTCCTTATTTTTCTGCAAATTTACGAAAAAATATTGGCATTTGCAAGTTTATTGTTATTTATCTTTTCAGATTGTTTCAGTGCGTTTCAACGCCTCGGAAAGATGTCGTACCTTTGTGCTGGATTTAGGAATCCATCACGAGTCTGCTTTCGCTCGGGATAGCAAATCCGCGGCTTGCTCTCCTCTCGCTAAAACGCAGACTTGTAGCGTGATTCAAAACATCACACGTGAAAGTGGCCAATTTCACACGTGAAGTTTGCAAATTACAAACGTGACGATGCGAAACGTAACACTATACGAAGGCCAACGTAACACTATACAATCGCAATCGTAAAAGCCAGAGATGCTAAACTTAAAACCAACCCCTAAACACTAAACCACCTTGCGCAGACTCCGTCTGTTCTGAACAAAATTTCTTCCGTATTTCTTTGCAGGTAAGAGAGATTTTCGTATTTTTGCACCAGAAAACCAACCGGATTATTAACTAAACAAAAGAACAAGCATGAAAAAGATTCTATTCTCCCTAATGTTGCTTTGCTGCGCCATTGCGGGCAAAAGTCAGAGCGATGTGTACACTGCGACTCTACAGCACGGCGACGAAGTGAAGGTCTTCCATGGCACAAGTGCGCTCAGCCAGGCCGTTGGAGCGGCAGAGGATGGTGATGCCATCAACCTGTCTGCTGGCAATTTCAGCGGAGTGAATATAACCAAGGCAGTGAGTGTTTATGGTGCCGGTTTCGAGGAAGACGAAGCGACGGGCACGTATGTCACACTAGTGACTAGCGCACTGTCGATCAACAGTTCCAACGTACGTCTGGAAGGACTGCGTGTGAATGGTGGCATAAACTTTGGGGCGGTAAGTGACATTCTCATTACGAAATGCTACTGGGGCGGTTCCTCTTTTTACAATCCGGCATCTGTGATAGAGATTTCCAAGTGTGTAATCATCGGCGCTTTCGATTGTAAAAGCCAAAACATACAAGGCTTACGGGTACTCAACAGCGTGATAGGTGCAGTAAGAAACGTGACCATTGACAGCCGTGTGCAGGTTGACCACTGCATGGTCTACGAAGACTACGGCGGAGCTTTGCTCTATACGAACTCCCTGCTGGTAAACGGCTATGTGGGCAGTTCTGCAATTGCAGAGAACAGTACTGTCCACAATTGTGTCATCATAAGCAATATCCCCGCCAACCGTGTTGTGGAAAACTGCTATGTGGTGCCCTTGGCGGAAATATTTGCCGATGGAGAGAACTACAACTACTCTCCAGAACGCACCTACGAGCTGAAACAGCCAGAAGTGTGGATCGGTACCGACGGCACACAATGCGGACTCCATGGCGGCGATGGCTGGAGCAAAGTCCCCGCAACTCCGGTCCTCAAGAACATGACAGTGGAGGTGGATGGCTCGACTCTGAAGGTTAACTATGAGGCTCAGACGAGATAGAATGACTAACAAGCAAACGACATGACTGTAAGAATTAGATATTTATCTGTTGCGGCCGTGTTAGCGATATGCTCGTCTGCGCTTGCACAGAAAACCGTTGAACGCCAGGAATACTGGATAGACGGCGATGTGGCAGGCAGCACAACGATTGCTCCGGGAGCACAGATTGACCTGACGGGGCAGAATGTCGGGCCGCATACCCTGACCGTTCGCATCTGCGATAGCGAGGGAGTGTGGAGCAGTCCTGTGACGCGTTACTTCGTGAAGGCTTCGGTTCCAGGCACTTCCGCCACAACTATTGCTCAATGCGAGTATTGGATAGACGGCAAGGTGGATGAGCGCCAAACCATTTCCGATGGGGCTATAATCCCCATGGACGACCTGCCTGTAGGTCCGCACACCATAACGGTCCGCACAAAGGACGACCTCAATGTGTGGAGCGCTCCCGTCACCCGTTACTTCATAAAAGCTTCGGTTCCAGGCCCTTCTGCTACAACTATCGCTCAATGCGAGTATTGGATAGACGGCAAGGTGGATGAGCGCCAAGCCATTTCCGACGGGGCTATAATCCCCATGGACGACCTGCCTGTAGGTCCGCACACCATAACGGTTCGCACAAAGGACGACCTCAATGTGTGGAGCAGTCCCGTCACCCGCTACTTCGTGAAAGCTTCGGTTCCAGGCCCTTCTGCCACAACTATCGTTCAATGCGAGTATTGGATAGACGGCAAGGCCGACGAGCGTCAGAGCATTTCCGACGGAGCAATAATCCCCATGGACGACCTGATTGTAGGTCCGCACACCATAACGGTTCGCACAAAAGACGACCTCGGTGTGTGGAGCAGTCCCGTCACCCGCTACTTCGTGAAAGGCTCCACCCCCTCAGCACCCGCTACGACCATTGCTCTGTGCGAATACTGGTTCGACGGTAACACGGCCGAGCGAAAGAAAGTGGAAGACTGTGGCGAACTGGTGCTCGAGAATCTCGACCCAGGCGTACACACTATCACCGTTCGCTCGAAGGACAACCTGAATGTGTGGAGCAGTCCCGTGACGCGATACTTTGTCATTACGGGTCAGAAGGCTCCGGCAGAGATAACCCAATGCGTCTACTGGTTCGACAACGATGCAGAACACACATACACCGCGCCTCTGAGCGGAAGTGAAGGTATGGCCGAGATATCCGTCTTCGGCATGTTGGCGGTAGGCGAGCACACCATCACATGGGCCGTTGTCGACTCGGAAGGCCGCATGAGCAACACCATGACGGAGAAATTCTACATCATTGTGGATGGAATGAAGACCATTGACAACGGACAGTTGAGAATTGACGACGACTCGTGGTACACGCTTTCGGGTGTGAAACTGAACGCCAAACCCACCGAAACAGGCATTTACATCTGGAAGGGTAAGAAAGTGATACTCAAGTAAGAAATCCAGAGGCGTTACCGGTTGGCAGCGCCTCTTTGCATTACTCTACAATCTGGCCGTCCTTCATGGAGATTTTCCGGTCAGCAAGGTCAGCCAGTTGTTCGTCGTGAGTGACAATGACAAAGGTCTGCCCCATCTGGTCGCGAAGGTCAAAGAAGAGGCGATGCAACTCCTGCTTGTTCTGCGTGTCGAGCGAACCGCTCGGCTCGTCGGCGAACACCACATCGGGCTTGTTGACGAGTGCACGGGCAACTGCAACCCTCTGTTTCTCACCTCCGGAAAGCTCGTTTGGCTTGTGCGAAGCACGGTCCGAAAGTCCCATGAATGCGAGGAGTTCCTCTGCACGACGCTTTGCCTCTTTCCTCGATGTGCCCCCGATGAGGGCCGGCATCATGACATTCTCGAGCGCAGTGAACTCGGGGAGGAGCTGATGGAACTGGAAGACAAAGCCCATGTGCTTATTGCGGAAGGCGGAACGCTTGGCATCACCGAGTTTGCTGACATCGATTCCGTCGATGATGACACTGCCACTGTCAGCCTTATCGAGTGTGCCCATTATCTGCAGGAGGGTGGTCTTGCCTGCTCCACTCGGCCCGACAATGCTGACGATTTTGCCTTTTTCAATGTCCAAATCAATGCCCTTCAGCACTTCCAGGCTGCCAAAACTCTTCTTTATGTTGCGGATTTCTATCATTTTATTGTCTGTAAAGGATTTTTCTGCGATTTCCATTTGTGTCAACTACAATGTAGATGCCCCCTGAAGGATGCTCCACGATTCGCCCCTGGAGGTCGTAGATGCGCTCTTTTCCTTTGGGATGGGCGGAGGGAGAACCCATTCCGTCGTAATGCGACTTGAGGTACTTCAGCCCCGCCTCTGCATCTATTTCACCATAGCCGTAGTCGTTATTGGGGTATGCGAGCAAGGGGTCGTGGCGGTGACAAGTGGCTTCGAATGCCGCGATGACCTGTTCGTGAGTCAAGGTGGGGATTGCCTCGAGCCATTGCGCTATGATGCCAGCCACGATGGGGCATGCCATGCTGGTCCCTCTCTGCGAAGACCATCTGTACTCACGCCCCCGGAAGGTGGACATGGCGACATCGAAGTCGGTCATGTAGTCACCCGGATTCATCTCGGAATAGTAACTGTTGAAAGCCGCGACAATGTTTGTGCCTGGAGCAAGGACATCGGGCTTGACAAGACCTGCCAGCGTTGGTCCTCTGCTACTATAGGTCGCGACCTCTCCGTCGCTGCCCCTGTCGTAGCTCATGTAAGCGCCTTTCAGGTTGTAGAAGCCTTTCCTGTAGGAGGTGGCGCCAACGCAAATGACATTGGGGTCTGTGGCAGGATAGAGGATATTGTGCGACTTCTGGGCATCCTGATAGTCGGGATATGAAGATTGATTCACGAGCCAACCTATCTCCTGGAACGCCTCCACTTCTGCTTCTTCACCGCTGATGGACATTCCCATCTGCACAGAACTGAGCACACCACCGCCTATCTTCTTGATCACAACATCTGTGACAAGCTGAGTGGAATCGTAGCAGGAGGGATAACTGCCAAACCGAAGTTCGAATGTCAGGCTCCCCGCTTTGATGGTATCCACGAGGAGGCTGTCCTCTGTGGCAAGGATTTCATCCAAAGGGACTTCCCTGCTGGAGAACTTCTCTGTGGGAGAGCCCATGAAATCTATGCTGACCGCAAAGTCTCCACGACTCCGCAACATCATATACGTAGTGGAACCCGTGGGCAGAATGAGTGCCGCAACCCGTTGCTTCCCCACAGGTTTGTGCAGATATGTCCCGTAGTTGCTCTGATTGCCCGCAGCCGTACAGATGAGACGCCCAGGCCGAACCAGACTGTCGAGCACAGTGCTGTAAAGTTGCGCCTCGCCCCACAAGTCCTCGTGCGAGCCTTCGCTGAAACTGATGACACAAGGCTTGTTCACCCTGTCCGCATACCGGAAGATGTATTCAAAGCCAAGCAGGTCGACTGCGGAACCATAGAAGTCCCAAAGGCTATCGGGAATAAGTTCCTTGTCATCCGTTACTGCATTGGAGACGAGACATAAATCTGCGTCTGGGGCCATACCCATGTAGGGCGAATCATAACCGCTCCCTGCAGCCGTGCTGGCAGTATGAGTGCCATGAAACTGCAGTCGGCTGTCCGTAGAACAAGCCTTTGCGAGGATACTCTTGCTTGTCGTATAGGAAGTTCCTATGGGCAGATCCGACACTTCATCAGTTCCTTGTCCCTCATAATCAAGCATGTCCCAAAAAGAACGGATGCGATATGTGCTGAGGTCCCGGCTATAGAAAGAAGGATTGGTCAAGTCGAACCCGATATCCATCACACCCACCACAACACCTTTTCCAGTATAGGCGGAGCGATTGGGTGTGGCTGTGCGGAGCAAGTCAGAGCGTGTGATGATGGCAGAGGTGTCGGTCTGAGCCTCGCAAACCTTGCCGTTCTCGATGCGCAAGACTTCCTTCCGAAGCGAAAGAGGAGCCAGTTCTGCTTTAGGAATGCTGACTGCATAGATGTTCCCCCAATGTGAGAAGATGCGGCAATCGTGCCTGCCGAGCACTTCTTCGTCATTGGTCTGGACAAGAGTAAGCATCCGACGAGGGTTCTTTTCCCTGACCTTTGTTCTTTGAGTCACATTTCCAGTCTCCTGTTGCAAGACTTCATACCTGACCATAGGCGACATCTTGTCGAATCTGGGGCGTTGTGCCTCGGCCAAGAAAGGCAGAAGAACTGCCAACAAGACAACTGTCGAGCGACGGGCCGTGAAGAACAATCTTCGAATCAAAGCGCCGATGGAGCGAGGCTGGCGCTGTACTGCAGTACCATTAGGAGTGAAGACCGAGATGCTTTCCTGCGGCTCTCCCCACTGGTCGGGGAACAACAACATGACACTCGTATGACTGAAATAGCGATGAATGAGCAAAGGAAGTTCCTCGAATCTGTCTTGATACGAGATGAAGCCAGGCCTTGCCGTAACTGCGACAAGCATGCAACTAAGGTCCATGTCGTGCCTCAAATTGAGGAACTGCATCCATCGGTTCATCTCGAAATAATGGGAGCGGACATGACTGTGCTTCTGCTCCATATAACCTTTTATATAAGGTAAGGTGTCGGCATGAGCGTGATACTCCAAATGACAGTCAAGCTCTTCACCTATCCTGCAGATATGCTCCAGCCATTTATAGAAGCCAACTTCGTACTCGGCCTTCTGCGGGACGGCTATCACGACTCGACGAATCGTTCCAGGAGGCACGATGCTGCGAACCGCCATCACTTCTCTGTGACTGCCGCTCACCACATTATCTATGACAGTTCCCAGCGAAGACTTGGCCATGCCTGTGGTTCTGTCATTCAGGCAAACGATGACCTCGCCACAATCATACTCGCTCATTGTGTGCAAGATGCCTCCTGCGATATTTGTGCTCATACGGTTCAGGATAGCCATAGGAACATCAGCCGCGGCGGCAATCATTTGGGCTTTCTCGAGCATATGACGCCCTTTCAGGTGACTGTTGTCGCTTGTCTGCTGCCCATTATCATAGGCAACACAAAGTCCCATCAGGCTATCGGGTATGAATGGGTTGCGAATGAGGATGGCGAGCTGAGTCATCACATCCACATTGTCCTCCTGACTGTAGGTTATCAGGCATTTGCCATGATAAGAACCCCTGTTGTCTTCGAGCGGCATATCGCTCAAAGCGAGTTGTTTGGCTCCTCTGTTTGTGGCAAAACCACTGACAATACAACTGATGAGGATGAGCATAACGGTACTTCCCAACACTTCATCGTTCATGAGTTGGACATTTGGAGCAGTTCCTATGGTTACTATTGCGAGGGCTCCGGCAGCATGGGCATTGGTCAGGCCGAACATCAGCCACATACTGTTCCTGCCCTCTCCCATTGTCCAAGCCATGATGGCTGAGGCGATAAACTTGGAGAGCATTCCCGTCAGGACCATTACCGTGACCAGCCAAAGCATTTCAGGCCGCCTCACCAGAATGCCCGGGTCGATTATCATGCCCACTCCTATCAGGAAATACGGGATGAAGAGGGCATTTCCGACAAACTCAAGACGAGACATCAACGGACTTGTCTTGGGGATGAGACGGTTGACTATCAAGCCTGCGAGGAACGCTCCGAGCAATCCCTCGAGCCCCACCATCTTCGCCAACGAAGCGCTCAGGAAGACGAGGGCCAAGATGAAGATGAACTGCATCACACCGTCCTCATACCTTCGCAGGAACCAGCGTCCCACTCTGGGAAAGACGAGAATGGCGAATGTGACATAGAGTGCGCACTTCAGGCCAAAGAGAATCCAGGTCACCCAACTCGTGTCAGGATTTTGTCCTCCCACCACAAAAGCCAAAACAAGCAGGGCGACAAAGAGAGCGATGGCAGTTGCAACCACACTCACCACGACTGCCCTGTGCCGATTCAGGCCATAACGTCCTATAATCGGGTAAGTTACGAGAGTATGGCTGGCATAGATACAAGCCAGAAGAAGGCTTGTGGAGAGGCTGAATCCTAACAGCCAGACACTTGTCATAATGCCCAATACGAAGGGAATCGAGAAGGTGAGAATGCCGAAACGAAGTCCGCTCCGGCCATACAACTCCACACTCCCCATCTCCAGCTCCAAGCCAGCAAGGAACATTATATAATATATGCCGACTTGTCCGAAGAGTTCGAACGAGCTGTCATGGTCGAGAAGATTGAACCCGTACTGCCCTACCAGAATACCTGCGATGATGAGGCCTACGACTGGTGGAACCCTAAGTCTTCTGAACAAAAGAGGGGCAAACAAAATGATGGCCAGCACCACCGAGAAAATCCACGTGGGATCGGTGATGAGCGCAGTCGCAGGAACCGCTTGAAGGGTACTGAATGGCATCATTTTGGGCACTTTTGGGTATAATTCGGGACAAAGTTACGAAGAAAAGTTGAAAAATGAAAATCGAGAGTTGAAAATTTGCAATTGAAGGCAACTCCATATACTATTATGCGACAAAGAATGCCGGGCTTCTGCCCGAAACAGGGGGACTTCCAAAACAAGGGCAGTGAAGTTTGAAAAGTTCACGTGTGAAGTTGGCAAAGTTCACGTGTGAAGTTGGCGATTTACTAGTGTGAAGTTTGCAATTTACTAGTGTGAAGTTTGCAATTTACTAGTGTGAAGTTTGCAATTTACTAGTGTGAAGTTTTGCATCCCTCTATTTGACATTTGTCAAAAACACTCGCCAAAAACAAAAAACTCTAAACTCCAAACCCTAAACTCTAAACTTTTTTCGTATCTTTGCAGCGCAATTAAATTCATAATTCTTAACTCTTAATTCTTATCTATAAAGATGCGAGTAGCAATTGTAGGCGCAAGTGGCGCCGTTGGGCAGGAGTTCCTGCGAGTTCTTGACGAGAGACAGTTCCCCATCGACGAACTGCTGCTTTTCGGCAGTCAGCGTAGTGCGGGCCGTAAGTATACATTCCGAGGCAAGGAGATTGAAGTGAAGCTCCTGCAGCATAACGATGATTTCAAAGGCGTCGACATAGCCTTCACAAGTGCCGGAGCCAGCACAAGCAAAGAGTTTGCAGAAACCATCACAAAGCATGGAGCTGTGATGATTGACAACTCAAGCGCTTTCCGTATGGACGAGAACGTGCCCTTGGTAGTGCCAGAATGTAATGCCGAAGACGCTCTCAACCGCCCTCGAGGCATCATTGCAAACCCCAACTGCACCACCATCATGATGGTTGTTGCCCTCCAGGCACTCGAGAACCTGTCCCACATCAAACGCATCCATGTCGCCAGCTATCAGGCTGCAAGCGGAGCAGGGGCAGCTGCGATGGCTGAGCTCTACGAGCAATATCGCCAAGTACTGGCGGGAGAGAAGCCGACAGTCGAGAAGTTCGCCTATCAGCTGGCGTTCAATGTCATCCCTCAGATTGATGTCTTCTGCGAAAATGGCTACACCAAAGAGGAGATGAAGATGTACTACGAGACCAAGAAAATAATGCATACAGATTGCGAAGTCAGCGCCATGTGTGTTCGCGTCCCCAGCCTCCGATGCCACAGCGAAAGCGTTTGGGCAGAGACAGAGCGTCCCGTCAGCGTAGAAGAGTTTCAGCAAGCCGTCAGAGAAGGGCAAGGCCTGCAACTCGAGGACGAGCCTGCAAGCAAGAAGTACCCAATGCCCCTCTTCCACGAGAACTGTGATGATGTCTTCGTAGGCCGTGTCAGGAAGGACCTCGCGAACCCCAATGGCATCACATTCTGGCTCGTTAGCGACCAGATCAAAAAGGGTGCAGCACTCAATGCAGTACAGATTGCAGAGTACCTCATCAAGGTAGGAAATATCAAATAAAGTCAAGCGAGAGTACTCTCCGCCATAATTCCAACCCCTTTACGCATTCCACGCGATGCCGTAAAGGGGCTTTTTGTTTTCTGCATGGCACGATTTTGCAAGTAAAGTGAAAATAATTGTGGATTTTCTTGACACATATTAAAATAATGTATAACTTTGGTGCAAAATATGTATAATTAACCCAAATTATTAACTAAACTTTAACAAGTATGAAGAAACATTTATTAATTCTCGCTTCGCTTGTGTTAGGCTTAGGACAGCTATTTGCCGACGAAGTCACTTTCTCAGTAAGTGATCTGAAGGCATCACTGCCAAGCAGCAACACAAACATTGCCATTCCTTATGCATGGAAGACTGCACCTTATCATGTGACAGCCACCATTGCAAAGCAAGACGGATCAGAAGCTTCGCTCGGTGTCAGCACTGTGATTGCGCTCAACAACACCTACAAAATCACAGTATCTGTAGCTGGAGCAGGAACACTGAACAGCATCAAGTTCACCACCAATCCCACTGGCAACACAGCTAACATTACAGCCAGCACTGGTTCTTATGCCAGCAGTACATGGACACCTGGTGAAGATGAAACTGTTTCCTCAGTAACATTCACCTGCACAGGTACATTCCGCTTGACACAGATCTTTGTAGATTACACTCCCGACAGCGGTTACACACCTGATGTACCAGACGAGGGTCCGACAGAACCCTTCGAGGCAACAAAGGTCGACAATCTCGCATCCTACACAGGCAACGACCCCTATGTCTTTGACAACAACACCCAGAAGTACTACGCCCTCAACACCAATGGCGAATACGAAGAGTATGGTGTCGTTACGGAAGTCAACACATTGAAGGTGGCTGGTGATGCAATTACTGAGATTGAATACATCAAGAGCACCAACGATGCATACATCAACCTGAACTACATTCCCAAGGCAAACTCAAAAGCTGTTTGCACGCTGGTTGCCTACGAAGGTGGAGACTGGAAGGCAGCTTACGGTTGCGGTTACTATGACAATGGATGGAAGGACCGCTTCTGCTTCTTCACAACCAACGCGACCATCAACCTCGGTGGTGAAACTGGCAACAGAGAAGCTATGGCTTACGACAGGAAGATTGTCACCGTTCTTGATGCCGTTGCAGGCAAGATGGACATCTTCGAAGCAGACGGAACAACAAAAGTCGGCACTATCACCGACTCTCCCAAAACTGCTGATTGTAAGACTCCTCTTTATGTCTTCGCACAGAACAAAGACAATCCAAACGCTGGTAGCACACAGACTGACTGCTACAACCCATTTATAGAGCTCTATGGTCTTCAGCTTTATGAAGGCGAGACTCTCGTCATGGATCTCGTACCTGCCATCAACGGCGAAGGTAAGGGTGGCTTGAAGGACAAGCTGACAGGCACATTCTATGGTTCAGCCAACAACGGCGAGTTCGAACTGAGCCCCGACGGCCAGGCAATGGCTGGCGAATCAGGCATTACTGCTTACGAAGGCAAGATTGTCATTTACAATGGCCACGAGTACATGTATTGGAACGGCGAATGGAAAGACCAGGGCGCAGTAACTTATCAGGCTGTTTCCGAGATTGGCAACGACTACCAGAACCTTTCGAACTGGAGCTATCCTGGTTCTGAATACGACAGCACATTCGGCGTGAACGTCTTCGACGGAACCACTAACACACTCAGTCCTTACGAAGGCAAGGGCGGATGGGAGCCTCTCTCATTCAAACTTACTGGTCTGACAAAGGGCGACAGCTATCGCGCATCCTTCATTTATTCAGGCACTCCTTGGCATTCATGGAGTTCTTACACTGTTCTGCCCTTCTTCGTGCTTGACAGCGAGAACATGGGCGACCGTGCATTCAACAATCCTAGCGCAGCTCTTGGTTACATCGCACTGCCCAACGGAGAAACAGTCAACCAGCCCTATTCAACAATCTTCACCGCTAACCACAACTATGCATTGCTTTGCATCCAGTTTGGTGTAGTTGATGACGGTTCACACGATCCCGCATTTGCATTCAGCTTTGGCGACATCAAGGTTGAGAAGCGCGTCATTCCTACTGCTTACAATAAGATCATATTTGCTGATCCCAACAAGTACACTCCGCTTGAGTACATTGAGGCTATCAGCCAAGCTCGTGAGAACACCTACACGCTGCCTTACACTCCTGTTACTGCCACACAGATTGATGCCAAGTTCCAGGTTTATGACACTTCAACTGGCTGGTGCGGTATCTTCTCTGCACGTAACACCTATGCAGGCACAGGTATCTCCCTCTACATGAATGGTAACGACAGAGCACACTTCGGTTACTTCACTGGTGGCACAACAAGCAGTGGCGACAACTTCGCTCCCTTCAGCCTCAACACTGACTATGAGGTTTCTGCTGATGTGACCAAGTTGATTGTAAATGGTGAGGAATATCCGACAGGCAACACTGTTACCAATGCCACCACACGCAAACTGTCACTCTTCGCTAACCCCGAATGGGATAACCCAATGCGTGGTCGCTTCTACTACTGCAACATCAGTGAAGCTGGCGAAGCCCTCTTCAACTTCAAACCTGTAATGCGTCACGACGGAGTATTCGGCTTCTACGACAAGGCTACACAAACCTTCGTACTGCCCGCACAAGGCAAGCTCGACGGATATGGCTACAAGAAGCTCGATGACCAGGCATACGTTACTTTCACAAACGAAACTCGTCTCGTGATTGCTGGTAACACAGCTCAGTTCCTGCCCGACGTACAGAACCTCGACGATGCAACCTTCACTTGGACATCTGCCGACGAGACCATCGCAACTGTTGCTGCCGATGGTACTGTAACTGGTGTGGCTGCCGGTAAGGTTATGATTACTGTTACTACCGATGCCGACCAGGGTTGGACAGCAAGCTACGAGCTGACTGTTTCTGAGCCCGACTACAAGCGCTTCGACAAGAACAATGTAGGTTATGCTATCGTAACTGGTGGCAATGGCTGGGGCGACTCTCCTGTTGCAGGTCTTGTTGACAACGATGCCAACACCAAGTTCGGTTGCAGCGGCACAGGTGATGCTTGGGCTATCATCATTGCCAGCGAGCCCGTTGCCGTTCAGCAGTATTCTCTCGTAACTGGTGCCGACACCTACAACTATCCCAGCCGCAATCCTGTAAGCTGGAAGCTCGAAGGTTCTAACGACAACCAGACATGGACACTCATCGACGAGAAAGTTCAGACTTACCAGCTCAAGAGCTTCAACAAGTACGAGAATACCGTTGAAGTTGACGGCACAGAGACCTACAAGTTCTTCAAGTTCTCTGTTACTCAGATTGCTGACGGCTTCCAGCTCAGCGAACTCTGGATTAACGAGCAGGCACACAGCTTTGGTGAGGAATCAACAGTTCTGTATGAACCAACTTGCGCAACAGAAGGTAAGGCCGCATTTGCATGCTCCGATTGCGGTGCTGTGAACATTGAATCCGTTGCTCCTCTTGGCCACGACTATGTTGATGGTGTTTGCTCAAGATGTAATGGTAAGATTTCTGAGATTGTTCTCCTGCCCAACCGTGGTAACGACAACAGACCTTACTTCGCTAAGTACCGCCACGCCAATGCAGTCGTTGATGGTGAATATGCTGACATCGAAGAAGGATGGGCATCTGTCGACTTCGATGATTCTGAATGGGACGAACTGATGTTGCCTCTCGGCTCATTTGGTCCTTACCATACACGCTGGTTCGGCGACTACAATACATTCTGGTTCCGTCGTTCCTTCAACATTGACGATCCTGCCACTATTGCTAAGCTGACTCTGAGAGCTACTCACGATGACGACTACGCAGTATTCCTCAATGGCACTAAGATTACTCAGGAGTACAACTGGACAAACGGTGAAAACGACTTCAGAGTTGTTGATGTTGATCCCACATTGCTTGTTCCTGGCAAGAACGTTCTTGCTATGTACATCGAACAGAACTGGGGCGGTGCATACTGCGACTTCGGTCTCGAAGCTACCCTTGGTGCAAATGTCGAGGTAACCGATGCTCTGTACGCTACCTTCGTTGCTCCTTGCGACGTTGACTTCACAGAAGCTGGTGTAAGTGCATTTGCTGCTCAGCCAATCGGAAAGTATGTTCATCTCGAGCCCGTTACCACAGTTCCTGCAGGTGCTGCAGTTGTTGTGAAGGCCGACGAAGCTGGTTCATACTATGCTCCTAAGACATCTGGTGCCGTTCTTGGAGCAGAAAACGCTCTCATCGCAAGCGAGACACCTGTTACCGCTGACGGTTCTCAGTTCGTTCTTGCAAAGCCCGAAGGCGAAGAAGTTGGCTTCTATCGAGTAATCGAGAACACTGTTATCAATCCTAAGACAGGTTACTTGGTAATCAGTGGCGAAGGTGTCAAGGGCTTCTATGGCTTCGATCCTGACAATGGTACAGGCATCAAGGGCATTGATTTCGCTGACGAAAATGCTCCAATCTACAACGTTGCCGGTCAGCGTCTCCAGAAGATGCAGAAGGGCATCAACATTGTAGGTGGCCAGAAAGTGCTGAAATAAAGAATCTCACTCCTAGTCCCTCCCCCTCGTGGGGAGGGGAATAGGAACAAAAAGTATTCATTAACAAAACAAAAATATAAAGACTATGAAATATTTAGCACCTGCAATGAAGGTTGAAGAGGCTCAGGTTGTCAACATGTTGGCAGAGAGCCTGAAGATAGACTCAGAGATTAAGGTTGACGGAAGCCAAGGCTTGGCCAAGGAAAACTTCGCTTGGGACATCTGGAACACAGAAGACTAATCGTCTCGCTCCACTAGTCCTGTCAACTGACAGAACATAGATAATCCCCGATGCACGAAAGTGTGTCGGGGATTGTTGTTTAAGGTAGTTGGAAAACTTCACGTGGGATGATTCAAAACATCACGTGTGACGATTGCAATTTACTAGTGTGACGATTGCAATTTACTAGTGTGACGATTGCAATCTTCACGTTTGAAGTTTGCGATTTACTAGTGCAACGTTTTGATTATCCTCTAGGGTTGCTGAAAGTCGTAGTACTGCAAACCCTTCCTGTATAGATGTTATGGATGGTGACAACGAGCTTTCCGTCCTTCACTTCGCCATCTATCACAGTCGGGAAGTGCCCTTCGTTCTTGCCCGTCATGTTAGGTCCGCCCCCCACTATCTGCATCCATTTATGCTCTTCATTCGGCAAATCCAACCGATAGACATGTTGATGAGCTGTAATCAAGAGCTGACATTTTGCTTCTTCGAGCAGCGGTCCCCAGAGTTTGGAACAAGTCCTTTGCCACTCTGCGAAATCGCCTTCATGCTTATCATCCACATCAGCAGGGAAAAGGTCACCTGGATTCACTTCTGGACGAGGGTCGTAAAGTGGAATGTGACAAAATGCAACGAGATACGGAGCACTCGCTATCTCTGGTTGTTTGAGTGCATCTCGAAGCCATTCTCGTTGGGCAACCCGATAAGGTTCACTCACAAAAAGGTTGCAGAACCTGGGGTTCGTATCCAGCTTATCCTCCGCAGTATCGAGTCCGACGAGTGCGATATCTCCCATCCTGACTGCAAAGTTTCTACCCAAATCCCAGTCTCGAGGCTGACGTTCCTCAGGCTGACGATACATCCAAATGCGCTCAAGATGGCGGTTTGCCAAGCCTCTGCTGTCGTGATTGCCTGGACAGAATAGGTATGGAATATTAGCCGCGAAGTCTTTTCGCTCTATCTCGGGCTTGAAGAAGATGCGCTTCTGGGCTGCTATCGTCTCTTCTGTATTGCAGGCGTCTCCATTCCAGATGACACAACTGGGCTGCAGTTCCATCACTTTATTTATGGTAGGATTGACGGCTTTCCAAGAGGCATGAGTGTCATTGATGACGCAAAAATGCCCTTTCGCCCCTTCGCCTGCAGTTCGGAAAGTGTATATCTGAGACTTCTCCTCGTTGCCCGTGATGCGGATATGATAGCCGTCCTTGTACTCTATGCGGTCTGCGCCTATCCTATAATAATATAATGTATAGGGTTTCAAGCCAGTCAAACGGACATGAATGGCTTCATTGTCCATTCCTGAAACGCGATAACCGCCACACCACACCTTCTTGCCGTCGCTCAGGTCGGGTTTCTCTCCATAGATGACATAACCGTTTGCCCAGTCTGTCACGCTGAAAGCAATGCCCATACTGGTTGCAGCATAGTTCTGCAAGACAGGTTCGCTGTCGATGAGCGACTCGGCTTTCTTCCCCTCGTTCCCAGTCTTGCTCCCTTCTTCAGCAGGTAGCAAACTCTCTGCAGCCTTGACTTCAGTAGCAAGACCACTCGTTGCGGCAACTATGGCTGCGTTTCGTAGAAACTCACGTCTTTTCATAGTATTGTCTTCTAATTGCATCACAAAGATAATGTTTTTTCTCCTAATCAACATTTCTAGCGTGTATTAAATACTACTTTTTTGTGCTTTCCCTTTTCTTTTGGGCAAAAATAATACAATTCACTACAACTTTTAAGCAAAAATATTGCATGATAAAATAATTTTCGCTACCTTTGTAGGCAGAATTAATTATGAAGTATAGACTATGGACTATGAACTGAAAAACGGAAAGATGACCAACTACCGTTGGCTTATCTGCGGCATGCTCTTCCTCGCAACCACTATCAACTACATGGACAGACAAGTGCTTTCCCTCACATGGAAAGACTTTATTGCACCAGAATTCCATTGGACGGATGCCGACTACGGTCGCATTGCCGCCATTTTCTCCATCGTTTATGCCATCGGCAACCTTTTCAGCGGTCGCTTCATGGACTGGATTGGCACGAAGAAAGGCTACCTTTGGGCCATCGGAATATGGTCTTTGGGAGCTTGCATGCATGCCTTCTGCGGTGTCGCAACTGCTGAATGGCTGGGCCTTGAGGGCAAAGAAGACCTCATCAATGCAGTAGGTACGAGCACGGCAGTCATTGCTTCTGTCAGCGCTTGGTTCTTTATTGTTTGTCGCATCGTACTTGGTATTGGCGAGAGCGGCAACTTCCCCGCTGCCATCAAGGTAACTGCAGAATATTTCCCAAAGAAGGACAGAGCCTTCTCTACCAGTATTTTCAATAGCGGAAGCACTATTGGAGCACTCATCGCGCCTATCTGTATTCCTCTGATTGCCAAATTCTACGGCTGGGAGATGGCTTTCATTATCATAGGTGCAATTGGCTTCATCTGGCTCGGACTATGGGTGTTCATCTATAAGAAACCTGAAGAATGTGCCAGCGTGAACAAGGCAGAACTGGCTTACATCCAGCAAGATGAAGAAGTTGACGAAGAGGAAGAAACGAACGAGAAACCCATTCCTTTCGCAAAGTTTATTACCTTCCCACAGACTTGGGGCATCTTCTTTGCAAAGTTCTTTACCGACGGCGTTTGGTGGTTTTTCCTCTTCTGGACGCCAGCCTACATCAGCGACGTCTATGGATTGAAGTCCGACAACCCGACTGCCATGTTGCTCATCTTCGTGCTCTATGCCATCACGATGCTTTCCATTTATGGAGGCAAACTTCCAACCATTATTATTAACAAGACCGGACAGCATCCCTATGATGCCCGCCTCAAGGCAATGTTCATCTTTACGCTGTTCCCTCTCCTCACTTTGTTTGCACAACCTCTTGGCGCTTACAGTTATTGGTTCCCAATTATCCTGATTGGTTTGGCAGGTGCGGCACATCAAAGTTGGTCGGCAAACCTGTTCTCTGTGGGAAGTGACCTCTTCCCGAAGAAAGCTGTCGGCACCATGACGGGCATCAATGGTTTGGCAGGAGGTATCAGTTCATTCCTCATCAACTGGATAAGCGGCTATCTCTTCGACTATGCCGACCAGACACAGATGCACTTCCTCGGCTTTACAGGCAAGCCTGCAGGCTATTTCATCATCTTCTGTTACTGCGCCATAGCCTATCTCTTAGGCTGGATCTTACTCAAGACATTCGTGCCTAAATACAAGGCAGTACAAGGATAAAAAAGAAAGTAACAACATAAAAACACAATACTAAAAATGAAAAACTTATTTGATATTCAAGGGAAAGTCGTCGTGCTGACTGGCGGCTGCGGCATTCTTGGCAAGAACATTGCCCATTATCTGGTAGAGCAAGGCGCAAAAGTGGTTGTGCTCGACCGCATCGAAGACCAGGGTAAAGAACTGGAAGCCGAGTTGAACAAGAAGGGCGAGGCGCTCTTCCTCGTGACTGATGTGCTGAAACGCGAAGTCTTAGAGCAGAACAGAGATGCCATCGTGGCACGCTTCGGCACCATCGACATCCTGCTCAATGCCGCAGGAGGTAACATGGCTGGAGCCACCATCGCTCCCGACAAGACCTTCCTCGACCTTGACCTCGATGCCTTTAAGAAGGTTGTGGAACTCAATCTCTTTGGCACAGTCATTCCCACACAAGTGTTCGTACCCGTTATGGCAAAGAATGAGAAGGGCGCCATCGTGAACTTCTGCTCCGAAACGGCACTTCGTCCTCTCACTCGTGTTGTGGGATATGGAGCAGCAAAGGCAGCCATCGCGAACTACACGAAGTATATGGCGACCGAACTCGCCTCGAAGTTCAGCCCAGGCCTGCGCGTCAATGCCATCGTGCCGGGCTTCCTCCTGACTAATCAGAACAGGTCATTGCTGACTAATGAGGACGGCTCGTTGACCGACAGGGCAAAGACCATCATCGCCCACACACCTGCTGGTCGCTTTGCAGAACCAGAGGAACTATTCGGCACGATACACTACCTCATCAGCGATGCCAGCAGTTTCGTCACAGGAGTCCTCTCCGTAGTTGACGGCGGATTTGATGCTTTCTCAATTTAAAACACTTTATACCTTATATAATATGTATCTTTGCGAACAAAGTTTCCGTTGGTATGGTCCCAACGACCCAGTAAGTCTGCAGGACATCAGGCAGGCTGGAGCCACAGGTATAGTAACCGCTTTGCATCACATCCCCAATGGTGAGGTGTGGACGAAAGAGGAAATTCTCAAGCGTAAAAAGGTCATCGAAGACGCAGGAATGCGTTGGGCAGCCGTGGAAAGCGTGCCTGTACACGAGCATATCAAGACCCAAACGGGCGATTTCCAACGCTATATTGACAACTACAAGCAAAGCCTCATCAACCTTGGAGAGTGTGGTGTGGATGTCGTAACCTACAACTTCATGCCCGTTCTCGACTGGACACGAACCAACTTGGCTTATGAAATGCCCGACGGAAGCCGTGCTCTTCGTTTCGAGAGGGCAGCTTTCGTAGCTTTTGACCTGTTCATCCTGAAAAGACCGGGTGCAGAGAAAGACTACTCCGACGCAGAGAAAGCGAAGGCCAAGGCACGCTACGAGCAGATGGACGATGCGGAAAAAGAGCTCATCACCCGTAATATGATTGCCGGTTTGCCTGGCTCTGAGGAGAGTTTCACGCTGGAACAATTCCAGAAAGAACTCGACAGATACAAGGACATCACGCCTGAGAAGTTGCGCTCGAACCTCATCTATTTCCTCAACGAGGTGTGTCCTGCAGCCGAGAAAGCCGGCGTAAAGTTGGTCATACACCCTGATGACCCACCTATGTCGATACTTGGTCTGCCTCGCATTCTCAGTACAGCCGAGGACTTCCAGGCACTCATTGATGCCGTTCCAAGCCCTGCTAACGGGCTCTGTCTCTGTACCGGATCATTTGGTGTGAGTGCACAAAACGACCTGCCAGCAATGATGCGTCGTTTCTGGGACCGTATCGATTTCGTTCATCTCCGCAGCACTCAGAGGGATGCTGAAGGCAACTTCCACGAAGCGAACCACCTCGAAGGTGACGTCCCGATGTATGAAGTGATGAAAGCTTTCCTTGAGATTCAGCAGAAACGGCAGAAGAGCATTGTGATGAGACCTGACCACGGGCATCAGATGTGCGATGACCTCAAGAAGAAAACCAACCCCGGATACAGTTGCATAGGCCGTCTCAGAGGTCTTGCCGAACTGCGAGGATTGGAAATGGGAATCGCCATGAGCCTGAACCCATAAACCCCATTAACCCTATTAAGCCTATAAAACCCATTACTATGAAAGCCTTCATGGACAAAGATTTCCTGTTGCAGTCGCGAACGGCACAGGCTCTCTACCACAACCACGCAGCCCATCTGCCCATCATCGATTACCATTGCCACCTCAATCCAAAGGAAGTTGCGGAGGACCATCGCTTTTCTGGTATCACGGAACTCTGGCTTGGAGGGGACCACTACAAGTGGCGCGCCATGCGGAGCAACGGGGTTGAGGAGAAATATATCACTGGCGATGCGAGCGATTGGGAGAAGTTCCAGAAGTGGGCCGAAACGATGCCATACTGCATGAGGAATCCTCTCTACCATTGGACGCACCTTGAACTTCGCACGGCTTTCGGCATAAACAAGCTCCTGAATGCAGATACGGCTCGCGAGATATATGATGAATGTAACGAGAAACTGCAGTCGCCAGAGTTCTCGGCTCGTGGCTTGATGCGCAGGTACAAAGTGGAAACAGTCTGCACAACCGACGATCCAGCGGATACTTTGGAGCATCACATCGCCACTCGTCGCAGCGGTTTCGAGGTGAAGGTCCTGCCTACATGGCGTCCTGACAAGGCGATGGCGATTGACAATCCCACAGCTTATCGGGCTTACATCGAGGCTTTGAGTTCAACCGCAAAACAGGAAATCCGCACTTATACTGACCTGCTCGAGGTCCTTCAAAAGCGTCACGACTTCTTCGCTTCTGTAGGTTGCCGCCTTTCCGACCATGGTGTCAACGAGTTTTATGCAGACGACTTTACCGAGTCGGAGTTGAATGCCATCTTCCGTAAAGTGATGGACGGCAAGACGCCTACTGCCGAGGAAGTCAATAAGTTCCGTTCTGCACTCATGCTCGAAGGGGGAAGGATGGATGCGAAGGCAGGTTGGACGCAGCAGTTCCACTATGGTCCGATGCGAAACAACAACTCGAAGATGTTCCGCCGTCTCGGTCCAGATACGGGTTACGACAGCATCGGCACTTGGAACACAAGCGAAAGCCTCTCGCGTTTCCTCGACAAGTTGGACAGCGAAGGCAATCTCGCCAAGACTATCCTCTACCCTATCAATCCTTCGGACAACGAGATGGTTGCCACCATGACAGGCAACTTCCAGGAAGGTCCAACGCCAGGCAAGATTCAGTTCGGCAGCGGATGGTGGTTCAACGACCAGCTCGACGGTATGGAACGCCAGATGAACTGCCTCTCGGTCCTCGGATTGCTAAGCCGTTTCGTAGGCATGCTGACCGACAGCCGCTCGTTCCTCTCCTACCCTCGCCACGAGTATTTCCGCCGATTGATGTGCAACCTCATCGGTCAGGACGTGGAAGACGGCAAACTGCCTGCAGAGGAAATGGAGTTCATCGCACAGATGGTGGAGGACATCAGCTACTATAACGCGAAGAGATATTTCGGCTTTTGAAAAAACATAACGTGCCAAGTCGCCAAACTTCACGTGTGTCGTTGGGAAACTTCACGTGTGATGTTGGCGAACTTCACGTGTGTCGTTGGCAAACTTCACGTGTGAAGTATGGCAACTCAACATTATTTATTTAGTAAAAGAACGTTTTTCTGTCGGAAGATTTGGCTGTTATAAAAAGAAAGCGTACCTTTGCACCTGTCAAATACGAAACACCTAAACAATTTTATACAACTATGAAAAGGAATTTCTTTATGACCCTGCTGGCTGCTATTTGCTTGGTAGCTTGCGCTGAGACTAAGACAGAGATTAAGGTTGTAGGCGACCTTGGCGACCCTCAACCCACATTCCTCTACAGTATGTTTGACGGTAAGATGCTTGCAGAAGGACAAGTTGCCGACGGAGTTGTAACGTTCGTAGTGGACACCGTCGAGCCCACAGTTGCCGTGATAGGCCGCAGCGCTGACCGCCGTCAGCCGATTTGTACCGTCATTATCGACGGCAAGCCCATCGAGGTAACCATTAAGGAAAGTGAAGCTACCATCACAAAAGGCTCTGAAAGCAACATGGCACTCGCTGACGCAATGGAGCGTGTGAAGATGGCAAGCAGTCCGATGGAACAGCTCATGAAGGAGTATAGCGAGGCTCACGAAAAGTATAAAGGCGAGATTCCCGACTCTATAATGGACGGCTTCAACAAGCGTTACGATGAAATCTCTGAAGAAGTCATCGCCACTCAGAAGCAGATTATCATGGAGAACAAGGGCAATATGGCTCCTCTCTACCTTCTGCGTACTGGCAGCGACTCTTACGGAGTGGAATTCATCGAAAGCTTCCTGAAGGATTACAAGTATAAGGATTCTAAGGTACTCGAGCCTGTCGTAGCCTCTATCAGCGGCGAAAAGAACAAATTGCCTGGTGCTTCTGTAGTTGATTTCGTGGGTAAAGACCTCAACGACCAAGAGTGTCACCTCACCGATTACGTGGGTAAAGGCAAATATGTCCTCGTTGATTTCTGGGCTTCATGGTGTGGTCCCTGCCGCGCTGAAATGCCGAATGTGAAGGCAAACTACGAGAAGTACAAGGACAAAGGCTTCGAAGTGGTCGGCATCTCCTTTGATGACAACAAAGAGGCTTGGGCGAAGGGTGTGAAAGACCTTGGCATCACTTGGCCTCAAATCAGCGACCTGAAGGGTTGGGAGTGCGCAGCTAGCGACCTCTACAACATCAAGGCCATCCCTGCAACCCTCCTCTATGGCCCCGACGGAAAGGTCATCAAGGCCAACCTTCGCGGCGAAGACCTTGGCAATGCCTTGGCTGAATACCTCGACAAATAAGGATTGATGTTTCCTCTTACGAGCGAACAACTTAACGGCATACTCGCTACTGCACTCATGCAAGGTGGTGAGTATGCCGATATTTTTATAGAAGATACGCGAATCAGCAGCATGGTGCTGCAGGATAGCAAGGTGAGCCAGGCTCAGCAAGTGTGCCTTTATGGTGCTGGTATTAGGGCGGTTAAGGGCACGCAGACAGGTTATGCCTACACGATGGACTTGAGCGAGAGGGCTATGCTGCAGGCTGCAAGGTTTGCGGGAAGCATGTTTGGCTGTAATTCGTGCAGGGAGGCTATGTCGGCAACAACAAAACAATTATGCGCAAGCAATCCTGCCGAAACGTTGTCTCCCGATAAAGTCCGCCAACTTCTACTGCTTGTCGAGCAGAAAGCCCACACTCTCGACGCTTCCGTCATCAAGGTAAAAGCCTATGTTTCCCAGCGAATGCAGGAAGTGCAGTTTGCCAGCAGCGACGGAACAGCCTTCCACGATTTCCGTCCTCGCACATCACTTTCCATAAGTATCGTTATGGAGAGAAACGGGCAAACACAAATGGGCTACGCTTCTAGGATGCTGCAAATGGGTGCGGAATTCATTTCGGACACTCTCATAGAAGAGGTTGTCAGAGACGCTATCAAGCAAACAGACCACCTATTCTCTGCCTCGCAGATAGAAGGAGGCGAGATGCCTGTCGTGATGGCTGCAGGAAGTAGTGGAATCTTGTTGCACGAAGCTATTGGTCACGCCTTCGAAGCCGACTTCATTCGAACCGGAGACAGCATCTTTACGGGTAAGTTGGGACAACAGATATGCAACCCAAGCATCAGTATTGTCGATGATGGAACGCTTCCGAACGATGCCGGAATGCTTCGCTACGATGATGAAGGCATCCCAGGACAAAGGACAATTCTCGTCGAGAAAGGCAGGTTGAACAGTTATCTCTACGACCGAATCAGTGCTCGACATTTTGGTGTCGAACCGACAGGAAATGGCAGGCGAGAGAGTTTCCGCTGTGTGCCCATCCCACGAATGCGCTCGACCTACATGCTTCCTGGTGAAGCGAAGGAAGAAGACATCATCCGAAGCGTCAAACGCGGTATTTATGCCCAGTCGTTCACGAACGGTCAAGTGCAGATTGGAGCTGGCGATTTCACCTTTTTCATGAAGACAGGTTACCTCATCGAGGACGGCAAGTTGACCAGACCTCTTCGCGACCTCAACATCATCGGGAACGGTCCTGAAGCACTTCAACGCATCAGTATGGTTGGCGACAATCTGCGCATCGACCATAGCGCAAGCATGTGTGGTAAGGAAGGGCAGAAAGTGGCTGTCAGTCAAGGCTTGCCAACGGTATTGATAGACAAGTTAATTGTGGGATAGAGAGATGAACAAGAACCTGATATATCGTGCCGAAGAGGACATCTTGAAGCTTCCGTCGAAGCTCGACTACAAGCTTGTTTTGCTTGAGAATCACGAAGATAACATCATCCTGCGAGATGGCAAAGTGGAGAAGATGCTGCGAGCCACATCCCTTTCGCTCGCCATCAATCTCTTCCTCGATGGTCGCGACGGCTTCTTCTACACGAACAATCTGCAAACGGAGGCTGTCAGCAAGTTCATCAAGGAAGCCTACGAGACGACTCGTTTGCTGGAACCAGACGAGACCCGAACGCTTGCCGACCCCAGCAGATACTATAAAGGTGGCGGACCTGACCTGAAAAACTTCGATGCCACGTTTTCTGAAATCGATCCGAAAGAGAAGTTGGATTTACTCCAAGAAACAGCTTCGGAAGTGGATGGAACAGATCAAAGCATCATCAGCATGCAGACACGTTATACTGATAGGCAGCATCAAGCGCATTACCTCATCAGTAACGGATTTGACGGCTACGAGGAAAGTAGCTACTGCACGCTGACAAGCATCATTTCCGTGAAAGGTGAAAATGGTCAGCATCCTATGGATGGTTGGGGCGAAACGCGTCTTTTCTTCACTCAAATGCCTCGCAAAGGAATCGCTCCGACCGCTCTTCGAAGGACGCTTCAAAAGATAGGTCAAAGACCTGCAGCTAGCGGTCGCTACCGAATGATACTGGAGTCGCCCTGCGCTGGGAACTTCCTCCAGCCCATGCTTAACGCGATGAACGGACAGGCTTTGCAGCAGAAGACTTCGTTCCTCTTAGGAAAACTTGGCAAACAAGTCGTTTCGCCACTCGTGAATATCGTGGACGATCCGCTCATTCCAGGCACTCGAGGGGCTTCGCTCTTCGATTATGACGGAGTTGCGACAAAGCGAAGAGAACTCTTCACAGAAGGCCGTTTGAGGACATATTTCATCGATACTCCGATGGGTAAAAAGCTTGGGATGGAACCCACCACGCAAGGTATCCACCATCTTGTTATGGAACAGGGAACGATGAGTAAGGAGGACGTGATTCGTGACTCCAGTCGAGCCATCCTCGTAACCGATTTCAACGGGGGAAATTGCGACCCCGTAACGGGCAATTTCTCGTATGGAATCGAGGGTTTCCTCATCGAAAATGGCATCATCACACAGCCCATCAGCGGTATGAACATTACAGGAAATTTGCTTGATGTATGGCAGAGATTGAGTCTCGCCTGCAACGATGCAGACCCTTGGGAAACGGAGTTCATCCCCACCCTCGCTTTCGAAGATGTCGCTTTCGGCGGTTGCTAGGAAAACGTAACACGTTAAGTTGCCAAACATATAGTGTTACGATTGCAAACGTATAGTGTTACGATTGCAAATGACTAACGTGACGATTGCAAACATCAAACGTGACGATTGGCAACGACACTGCCCACGTTTTCAGACTTCCCTCGAACAGTTCAAAAGAAAAACTAGTTTTCCTTTTGCTTTTCGCTCTTTTATTCGTAACTTTGCAGACACGAAAACGACTAAACCTTCAAATCCAATGAAACAACATACTACTCTATTCCTCCTTTCTCTGCTGCTTCCATACCTCGCTCTAGCAGGCATTCCAGAAGGCTACTATACGAATGCGAACGGCAAGAAAAAGGCTGAACTCAAGGCCGCAATGTACAGTATAATTTCCCCTCACACGGAATTGGGATACGGTAACCTGTGGAAAGCATACGAGAATGTTGACTATTTGCCTGCCACTAACTCGTCAGGTCAGCATCAAGTAATGGATTACTATAGCGACAACGTGTACTATTTCACAGGAAATGGCACAGCTGTAAGCGGGATGAACAAAGAGCATGTCGCTCCCCAAAGCTGGTGGACTGGCGGAACAGGAATTGCGGTAGGCAACGATTTGTTTCAAGTCATTCCATCCGACTCAAAAGCGAATAGTGCTAAAGGTAACCTTCCTTTGGGAGAAGTGACAGGAGCCGTTTCGTATCCAAGCAGCGGCGTTTCAAATACACGAATGCGAACTGGAAGAGATGCAAGTGGGAAATTTGTGTTTGAACCCTGCGATGAATACAAAGGAGACTTTGCCCGCATCTTCTTTTATGTGGCGACATGTTATCCCGACGTTGATTGGCAGAACCGCACCGACGTGAATGTTTCGTTCAGACGTGAAGACTACCCTACTCTGAAAGAAGACATCCTGCCAATGTTACTGCGATGGAGTAAGAACGATCCGGTTTGCGAATGGGAAATAACCCGCAACGAACGTGCCTATGGAGAACAAGGGAATCGCAATCCTTTCGTCGATTTCCCTAACCTTGCAGAGTACATTTGGGGCGATAGCGTCGAGTTTGCCTTCTCTGTTGACGGCACTTCCAGTGGTGGTGGAGGTGGTGGCGACGAGATTCCTGACTTTGCAACTTTGGTCGATTGTTCTTTGAAGTCAGGTCTCGACCCGTTCTTTGTCCGTACTTATGAAGGTTGTGAAGGTGAGGTTTGGACAAGCAAATCCCAATTCGGAGCTGTGGCAAATGCCTACAACCTCGCAAACAAGGAAGCAGACGAATACCTGATGGTCAACCTCGACCTGACTCATGCCGAAACGGCTACGCTGAATTTCCAGCACGCAACAGGCTATAACAAGGACGTTCCAGTGAAGGATACATATTTCCAAGTGCTTGTCAGCGAGGACTATGAGGGTGTTCCTGAAGATGCGACATGGAGGTTGCTCGACGTAACATTCCCTCCACTCAAACCTAGTGGCGGCTTCACAAACTTCGTTTCCTCTGGCGACATCAGCCTCAATTCCTATAGCGGAAAGGAAGTCACGCTTGCATTCCGCTACATTAGCAACAGTTCAGCCTGCTACGCATGGGAAGTAACGGATGTTAAAGTGACTGCCTATACTGTTCCAGATGCCCTGCCTCTCATTGCAGAAGAGGACACGACAGAACCCATCACATACGACCTGATGGGTAGAAGAGTGCCTTGGAACACGAAGGGTATCGTCATCAGAAACGGACACAAGATACTGCAAAAATAATCAGAAATGCGCTTCTTCATCACTCTTTCATACGACGGAACCCGTTATCATGGCTGGCAGATTCAACCAAATGGCGATAGTGTTCAGCAATGTATGCAGGAAGCACTCTCTACGCTCCTACGCAAACCTGTCGAAGTTGTTGGGGCAGGCCGAACTGATACCGGTGTTCATGCACGGATGATGGTAGCGCATTTCGACTGGGAAGAGCCTTTGGATGGGAAACAATTGGCTTACAAACTCAACAAGTTGCTGCCCGGGGACATTGCAGTTCAGGAAGTTCGTCAGGTCGAGGACGATATGCATGCTCGCTTTTCTGCCACTTCGCGCACGTACCATTATTATATTCATACACGCAAAGACCCGTTCCTGCAGGCATACAGTTGGCAGATTCCCTTTGCGCTTGACTTCGAGAAGATGAACGAAGCGGCAAAGGTTTTGCTTGAATATGAGGACTTTACGAGCTTCTCAAAGGTGAACACAGACACCAAGACAAATCTTTGCGACCTGAAGGAAGCCTATTGGGAAGAAGTGGCTGCGTGGCAATGGCGATTCACGATAACTGCCAACCGTTTCCTTCGCAATATGGTTCGAGCCATTGTGGGAACGCTTGTTGAAGTGGGTCGAGGAAGGACAAGCATTGAGGAAATGCGGCAAATCATCGAAGCGAAAGACCGTTGCCAAGCTGGCGAGAGTGTTCCCGGGAAAGCGCTCTTCCTGGTTGATATAAAGTATTGAAATGTGGTTAGCCCTTGCCTTCGTTAGCGCGGCCCTGCTGGGCTTTTATGATGTCTGCAAGAAGTACTCGCTTCGGAACAATGCAGTCATTCCCATTCTCTTCCTCAACACGCTTTTCTGCTCAATTATCTTCTTGCCTTTAGCTTTCCAAACACCTTTCGGGGGATGGGAAATGCAACGCTACATCCTGCTGAAAGCATGCATTGTGCTGAGCAGTTGGTTGCTCGGCTATATCGGCATCAAGAATTTGCCAATCACGATTGTAGGTCCCATCAATGCCACACGACCTGTCATGGTACTTGTGGGTGCCTTGATTATCTTTGGCGAGAGGTTGAACCTTTGGCAATGGGCTGGTGTCCTGCTTGCCATTTTGAGTTTCTTCTTGTTGAGTCGAAGCGGTAAGAAGGAGGGCATTGACTTCAAGCACAATCGCTGGATTCTTTGTACCGTGGGAGCTGCCGTGCTTGGAGCGATAAGCGGACTTTACGACAAATACTTGATGGCGACAGAAAGCGGCTTAGGTTTGCCTCGCTTGACCGTTCAATGCTATTATAACTTCTACCAATGCATCATGATGGGTGCGATGCTCTTGTTGATTTGGTGGCCCAAAAGGAAGGAAAGCACGCCCTTCAAATGGCGTTGGAACATTTTGCTCATTAGCGTGTTTTTGAGCGTGGCCGACTACGTTTATTTCTATAGCCTTTCCTTGGACGGCGCCTTAATAAGTGTGGTGAGCATGGTTCGAAGGAGTAGCGTTTTAGTCAGCTTCATGCTTGGTGCCCTACTCTTTCACGAAAAGAATCTGCGGAGCAAAGCCGTCGACCTTGCCCTCGTCTTGTTGAGTATGATTCTGCTTTGGTTAGGGCAATAGACGACTTATGTCGTGAACTTTGCCTTCGACTTTTTGTCTCTGTTCACGAGTCAGTTCGCTTGTCTGCAGCTCGAAAGTGACAGTCTCGCTGTTTTCTGAAAGCGAGGCTTTGATGAGCGGCAAAGCTTGAAGAGCAAGACGGACGTCAATATCCACATCTTCGCTTAGGAACTCATCTACGGAAGGACGCTCAACCGTTTGTGGCAACTCGTTCCAGGAAGTGTCAAAAAGGCGGATTTGACTGTCGGAAGCAGGGGCATTATAGGTCTGCACCATGCAAAAAGTGCTGTCGTTGAGCAGTCGCATCTCGACGATACAATGTTTGGAAAGTTGCAGTTTGAGGTATCTTTCGCTCAGGATAAGCAGCTCCGAATGGTCCTCGAACTTGTTCTTCACATCAGCCTTCATATTGTTCTCGCGGAAGTCAATCTGGTCGAGGCGGTTGTTCTTGGTCAAAAGAGGGAAAATGCTGTCTGGAGCCTCGGCATAGATGTCGCGAATGCGAGTTTGGGCGTTCAATATTGAACATTGAACATTGAACATTGAAAGGATGAACAAGAAAAAAACCAATCGCCTCATAACTATAATACTCTACTTCAGTTTCCAGTCAGCAAGGTAGAAATGACTCTCCGCGGCATCCTCTATGTCATCTGGCAAGTTGCAGAAAAAGTCGATTCCCGTCCGACGTTCAAGTTCGTCGATGGAAATGGCATATTTGGAACTTACATCATCCGCATTCTCTTTGTGCTCCATCCAGAAGGCGATTGCATAGTAGCCGCCATTGGTCTTGGCATATTTCTTGGCAAAGGCGAGGATGGCCATATAGAAATACTTCGGGCAAACCAATCTGCCACCATTTATCATGGTATAGTTTCCCGCAGAAATGGTACCGCCTTTGACCACATAGAGCGTGTCGCGGAAAGTGGATTGGTCGTATGTGCTGCGAAGGAAGTTTTCCAGGTTCCACCAAATGCCTTGCTCGTTGAATCCTCCCAGTTGCGGCTGAATATTGCTGAGGTAGAAGGTCTGGCCGTTCGCTTCTTTCGAGTTGAGACGGTCTGCGCTTCCCATCAAATGACCTCGCTGATAACCGCTACCTGAATAGTCGCTATAATTGGTACGAATCGCTTCCGGGAGCACAGGATCGGGTTGGAAGGGGTCGCCTGTCCCACCATAGCCGTTGAAAGTCTCGCCGTTCCTCCATCTGTTTCGGTTCCAGTTCTTGTTGTTCGACGAGAAGCCCGTATACCACTTGAATGCCGTCCAGCAGTTTGCCTTGAGCCGGGTGTTGTAGCCGACACAATAGTTCAAATTGCCATCAGGAAGCGAGTGGACGATGAAGGCATCGATTCCACCCGTCTTGAGGGAAGGAATCTCCATGCCGTGCATGGCGTCTGCCCTGAGAGAAGCTGGTGTCGTGGTTTCGGTATAGAGAGCCTGAGGCGCTACGGTATTCCTGTTGAAATTGGTTGTCTTGGGTTTCACATCCGAGTCGCCGCCGCAACCAACCAGAAGCAGGGAAACAACAAGAGATGCAGACAGCAAAATGCTTCTGCACCTCTTGTTATTTGTCCTTTTAACCATAAAACTTCTCCCAATAGAGAGGAGGGAGTCAGAAAGGGTTCTTATTTCTTCATGCGAGCGTAACGGCTCATGAACTTATCTACGCGACCAGCGGTGTCGACCAGTTTGCTCTTACCTGTGTAGAAGGGGTGAGAGGTGTTACTGATTTCGAGCTTGAACAGGGGATAAGTCTCGCCTTCGAACTCGATGGTTTCGTTTGTCTTAGCGGTTGAGCGGCTCAAAAAGCAGTCGCCATTGCTCATGTCCTTGAATACTACGGGACGGTAGTTTTCGGGATGAAGTCCTTGTTTCATTTTCTTTTTTGTTCTTTATGTCCCCGTTCCTCTTCCAAACACCCTTGAGAGGCAGATAAGGGACTGATTAATACTATTTAGCGCATGTGCATTTTTCAAAATGCGCGGCAAAGGTACGACTTTTTTCTCAATGCGCCAAATTTTTGCAGGAAAAAGTTTACTTTGCCCAGTCCATGATGAGCCGATAGGCAATGGAAGACGGGTCGGGAAGGTACGGAAGATTGTCCCGTTTGTACCAACCGCCGTCGCTGAGTTCCGCCTTTTGGAGTTCAATTTCGCCCGAGAGATAGTCTGCCGTGAAGCCCACCATCAAGCCGCTCGGATAAGGCCAAGGCTGCGAGGCGAAGTAACGGATGTTTGTGACGCGCAGTCGCGTTTCTTCCCAGACTTCCCTTTGCACACATTCTTCCAGCGTTTCGCCTGTCTCGACGAAGCCTGCCACAAGTCCGTAGTGCCTGTCCCTAAAGGTGTGGGCATGAACCATGAGTATCTCGTCGCCACGCGTCACACGGACGATAATGGCAGTTGCGAGGCTCGGCCAAAGTTCCTTGCCGCACTCACGGCATTGCTTGCTGATTTCCGTCTGCCAACGCATCTCGCCGCCACAAACGCCACAGAACTTGCTATTCTGGTGGAAGTAAACCAGTTCGGCGCACTTTCCTGCAAGTTGATAATCCTCGGGCGAAAGGATGTGGAAGCTTTTGCGAAGCGGTACCATTTGCAGGTCGGGCCTATCCGTTACGGGATTCGAGAGAGAGGCAACAACGACCTGACCTCCCTGCAGTTCAGTTACCTTTTCCCACGGCTTCAACTCGATGGGAGGCGTGTCGCCACAAGGAATCGTTCCCTCTTTGGTGAGAAGGATATCGCCCTGGCAGAAGAAAAAGAAAGACCCCCTAACCCCATTAAGGGGGAATTTCTTCTTCTCAATCTCTTCTAACATCACTGGACGTTGAAACTCTTACTCCCCCTATAGGGGGACGGGGGGTCTATAATCTCATCGACTTCTTTATCTCCTCGACCTTTGCCTTTGCTTTCTCCACGCAAGCGCCGTAGCAGTTGGCACAGCCCATCGTGTCCTTGATTTCGAGGTAGAACTTAATCTTCGGCTCTGTACCGCTGGGACGAACGCTCACCTTCGTGCCGTCTTCGCAGAAGTACTGGAGCACATTGCTTGTAGCGGGCATGTCGAGAGGTGTTTCCTTGCCTTCGCCGTCGCGAGCCTTGAGCGTCTTGAAGTCCTTTGCCAGAACGACTTTGCTGCCTGCAATCTCGGTGATGGGGTTGTTGCGATAGCCTTCCATCATGGCCTTGATTTCGTCGGCACCGCTCTTGCCTGGCTTAACGACGTTGATGGTGTGCTCGTAGCTGAAGCCGTATTCGAGGTAGATCTGCATCAGGAGGTCGTAGAGCGTCATGCCGTTGTCGCGAGCCCATGCTGCAATCTCGCAGATGAGACAAATGCTGGCTGGAGCGTCCTTGTCGCGAACCTTGTCGAAGGGCAGGAAGCCGAAGCTCTCCTCGCCGCCGCCGATGTATTTCTGCTTGCCTTCGCTGATGGCTATTTCGCGGGCAATCCACTTGAAACCAGTGTAGCAGTCGCGCAGCTCGATGTTGTTCTTCTGCGCCATCTTGGTGATGACTTCGGTCGAAACGATGGTCTTGACGAGGAAGTCGGTCGGTTTGAGTTGGCCGAGCGCAATCTTGTTCTTGATGATGTAGTAGCAGAACATCATGCAGGTCTGGTTGCCGTTGATGATGGTCCATTCGCCCTTGCTGTCGCGGCAAACGATAGCCAGGCGGTCGGCATCGGGGTCGGTTGCTACGACGAGGTCGGCATTGAGTTTCGTGCCAAGTTTCATGCCGAGCGTCATTGCCTCAGCATTCTCGGGATTGGGACTGATGACAGTCGGGAAGTTGCCGTCCACAACCATCTGTTCGGGCACCACATGGATGTTCTGGAAGCCCCAGCTGCGCAGGCACAGAGGCACGATGACGCGGCCCGTTCCGTGCATGGCGCTATAGACGATGTTGAGGTCTTTCTGGCGCAGGATGACGTCCTGGTCAATCATGGCTTCCTTCACGGCAGTCATGTAGTCGTAGTCCATCTCGCCACCGATAATCTCGATGAGGTCGGGGTTGCCCTGGAACTTCACGTCCTCTATTATGACCTTGTTCACCTCGTCGATGATGCCCGTATCGTGCGGAGAAATCACCTGAGCGCCGTCCTCCCAATAAGCCTTGTAGCCGTTGTACTCCTTCGGATTGTGGCTGGCCGTCACGTTCACACCGGCCTTTGCGCCAAGCTGACGAATGGCGAAGCTCACCTCGGGTGTGGGACGAAGGCTTTCGAAGAGATAAACCTTGATGCCGTTGGCCGAGAAGATGTTGGCAACCGTTTCAGCGAACAGACGGCCATTGTTGCGGCAGTCGTGACCGACCACAACGCTGAGTCCCTGCTGTCCCGGGAAGGCTTTCAGGATGTAGTTTGCAAAGCCCTGAGTGGCCATACCGACGATATATTTGTTCATGCGGTTCGTGCCAGCGCCCATAATGCCGCGCAGACCGCCCGTTCCGAACTCCAAACTCTGATAGAAAGCATCCACCAGAGCTGTTTTGTCCTCATTTTGCAACATAGCGGAGATTTCCGCCTTCGTCTCAGCATCGTAATAGGGAGAATCGAGCCATGCCTGGGCCTTAGCTTCGCAATCTTTAATCAATTGTATGTCCATAATTAATGTATTTGAAGTTGAAATTATGCTGCAAATTTACGAAAAAGCAGGCAAAGGACAAAGAAAATGCCTGGATTTTTCATTAAGTTTTCAATCAGGCAGGGCTTCAACGATTTTGGCGAAGGGTCAAATTTTGCGATGAAATGGGCGTTTTTTGCAACTTCGGAGCATTTTTGCCGTGAGAGTTACGAAATGTTTGTGACAAAATGACAAATAATGCCAAATAATTTTCATCAGTTTCTTTCACATGGTAACAGCGTAAAGCGTATCATTTACGCAAAATATGATACACCCCCTCAGGAATGAACCTCTATTATTATATAATATAATAATAGACCTCAAAATCCTATATGCGTATCACTTTTTTCGTATCGTTTACGCTTTACGCTACTATTTTCCTGGAAACGCCGTTCTGGAGGCGCTTTGGTAAAAACGTATCACGTATCATTTACGCGAAATATGATACGCTTACGCCACTTTAGGGAAGTCAATTCCATACTCGCGGCAAATCCACTCCACGGCTCGGGGAGGCAGAAGCTGTTTTCTGGGACTGACTCCCAATTCCATCAGTTTGTTTTTGTTACTGCTCAGCCATCGCTGAAAGGTTCTGTAATTCACACCGGCAGCATCGGCCAGTTCGTATTTGTATGCACTTTTCATGGTATTTTTTTGTTTTTGACAACCGACTACAGACTACAGACTACAGATTTGTTCCTTGTCCGTTGACTGTTGTCCGTTGACTGTTGTCTTTTTTTGTTTACAAAATTACGAAAAAATCTTGACATTTGCAAGACTTTCTACAACTAATAATAGACAATAATAGACAACGTCAGACAAAGACAGACAACGCCCTCCAAGAATGTCGTACCTTTGTATCGTAATTCAAAACAACACACGTGAAAGTAGGCAATTTCACACGTGAAGTTTGCGAATTACACACGTGACGATTCCCTTCGCGGAACACCATATATGAATGGGGACACGCAGCGGCGCATCCCTATCCCAAACAAAATCTTTGAATTACTGATTATCCTACGCTCTGGCAAAAAGCCTCGTACGACTGCTCCAGACGGGCTATCTGATAGGGCTGAAGACGAAGGGAGAATGTACCGGTCAACTCCTCCAGTCCGAAAGCGACCTTGATGATGCTGGCAAGGTTGAAACTGGCTCCTGTGCCGCGTTTCATCAACTGGCGGGCTACCTTCAGAACCTCAACGCGGTCGTGCTCGATGTAACGCAAAGAACGCAACAACAGGAACAAACATGGCAGGGTGTCCACACGGACCAGATAGACCATTTGCTCGCGGCCTTTCGGAATGCCCATCGCCGAGAAGAGTTCCTCCACCTGCTGGGGCTGGCCCAGTTCGGGCAAGATGAGCAACCCTACCTTCTGACGCTCCACCTCGTTGAAGCCCGACGCAAGACGCTTGAAACCCGCATCCGAAAGACTGGCCGAACCGTTCTTCAGCCGGACGAGAAAAGTCTTCATCAAGGTGATGAGATAGGCCTTGCTCTCGTAGCGCACCAAAGCCTCCGTCATCTGCCAGTAGAGGTCAATCGGGCAGTCGGCCAGAAGACGCTCTCCGAGCATATAGCCCGCAGTCCGCTGCTCACTTCTGGAGAACGAAGAAAGCAGCCCGACAAGCCCCTCGGCATCGCCCTCTTTCAGGGGGGGGAGCAACTTCTGCTCGATGGTTTTGCTATAATGCTTTTCGGTCAGCAAGGTCTGGATGTGGGCAAATGAAACACTTCCTGAATTTCCTTCATCTGAGCGTCGGTCATGCCTTCCGGTTCGAAGCCCATCGACTTGGCTCGCAGATAGATGGTGGCAGCTTTGTTCAGGACATCCGTCTGGTCGAAAGCGTCCATGATGTCCGTACCGACAGCCACCGTGCCATGCTTCTCCCAAAGCACTACGTCGTAGTCCCTGATCTGCTCCAAAGTGGCAACGGCAAGCGCGACGGAACCCGGCAAGGTGTAGGGCACAATGCCCAATCCGAGCGGCGCGAAAGCCAGCGTTTCGGGAATCATCGACCAGAGCAGGCGCGTGAGCACATCTTTGCCCAGAAAGGCCTTCGAATGACTCATGGCAACCAGTTCGATGGGGTGCGTGTGGAGGCTCGCCTTGTAGGTCGAACCGCTGGCAATCAGGTAGTCGTGGATGGACAGATGCGATGGCAGTTCGCTGGTCGGCAAAACCGGTTCGTCGGCAATGATGACATACGATTTGCAGTCGTCCAGGATGCGAATGATGCTGCCGTTCTGCATGGGCCATCGAGCCAAGTCGCGCATACGCTTGCCTGTCCCTTTGCAATAGAAATAGCAACCTTTCAGGTGGGGCAAAGTCGTGCCTATTTGAAGCGGCTCGGAAAGGGCAGGAAGGGCTCGCATCCCGTCGTCCACGAACTCCGTAATGTTGACGGTAATGTTGCCGCCATTGCGCTCGGCCCAACCCTTCTGCCAAAGGTAACCGGCCACCTCGGCAACCTTCTGAATCTCTCTATTCAATGCGTCGTTCATACCGGATGTGGTTATTTCAATCTTAAATCTTCAATCTTCAATTATCATTCTTCTCCATAACGTTCACTAGTAATCTGTTCGAGCGATTTGCCGCGCGTATTCGGGCAACCCAGCACACCTATCACGAGGGAGAGCAACAGGAGCGCTATCATGCAATAGGCCGCAAGAGTGAAGCCCTCGCCGTTCTCGCCATAAATGAAGGTGAAGACCAGTCCCCAAAGCGCTGAGAGGCCTCGAACGATAAAGAACATCAGTCCCTGGGCACCTGCGCGGAACTTGGCTGGGAAGAGCTCGGACCCCCAGAGCGCATAGAAAATCTGCACGCCCAAACCGCCATTGATGCCCCACAGAATCGAGAAGGCCCAAAGGCTGCCGATTCCGCTCACCCCACGGATGATGACCAGCCATGTGGCAAGGCCTGCAAGCAAGCCGAGCACATAAACCAATTTGTGAGATATCCGGTCAATAAAGAATGAAAGACAGAACGTTATGACCACCACAACAACCCAACCGATGCAACTCAGCATGTTGGCATATTCGTTGCTCAATCCGCCTGCCGTTTCGTAGATGTGCGGCTGGAAGAAACCCATCACGGAGGCCACGAGATTCCACGTCAAATAGATGCTGGCAAGGTAAGCGACCGTGCGGACTGCAACCTTGTTGGTGAAGAGGAGTTTGATGTTCTCCCAGATGCTGCTCTTGTCCTTCTCTCGGCTCTCCTCGAAGGCGGCACTCTCATCCAGTTGGCGCTGCAAAGTCCAAGCCACAAAGGCCACGACAAAAAGTGTGAAGAAGACCACACGCGAACTGAACACCTGGACAACCTCGACCGGCGCATCTGTTCCGATGAAAGCATAAGCAACGCTTTCAACAAGGCCATAGAGGTAACCTCCAGGGGCGAACAGCATGCCGAAGAGCAGGATAACCATCGGCCCGAAGCCCCACGACATTTGCGAGATGCAGATATTCCTGCCGCGCTTGTTCACCTCCGAACTCTCGGAGATATATGTCCACGATGCCGGTACGCCAATGCCCACGGAAATGCCTGTCACAAGGAAGCCACAAAGCAGCATCGGGAAGTTCACAGAGCACATAATCAGCAAGACGCCAAGCATATAGACCAAAAGATTGTAGGTGAAGATGAACTTCCGTCCGAACTTGTCGGCAAGGAAGCCACCAATGATGGCGCCTATTGCAGCGCCTAACGCATTGGCACTGATAGCGTTAAGCCAGCCAAGATGCATCTCGCTCAGTCCGAGATAGTTCTGCCAGAGCGTAATGCCGCTCGCTCCGGCCACAATAGCGCCAGCATCCAGATAATTGTTCAACGAGACCGCCAGGGTGCTCTTGAGAGACCCACCCCTTCCCCTCCCTGCGAGGGAGGGAGCGTTTACCTCTGCTGCTTGAGTTTTTTTATTGTTCATATTTCAAATTTCTTATTTCTTATTACTAATTACACCCTCCCTCACAGGGAGGGGCAAGGGGTGGGTCTTTACCGTTTACTTGTTACATTCTTTTCGTATTCCTGAATAGCGGGTATGAACGCCTCGCCGACAGGCACATTGTTCTTCAGGTTGAAGTAGTCGAAGACGGCTCCGAAGGGAAGGCTCTTCGCCTCTTCCAAGAGAGCGAGGCGCTCGAAATTCTGCTCCTTATCCTCATACTCGCGCAACAAGGCAAGCGGCTCCAAAAGGGCTTGCAGCACGCATTTCTGCGTCGCTCTGGTTCCAACCACATACGCTCCGATGCGATTGATGCTGGCGTCAAAGTAGTCGAGACCGATATGGGCGCGATTCAAAGCGTCTGCACGGACGATTTCCTTGAAGAGGTCGAGCGTCTGGTCGTTCATGATGGTAACGTGGTCGCTATCCCAACGAACGGGACGAGACACGTGGAGCATCAGTTCGGGCACAAACAGGAGCAACGAAGCCACCATGTCGCTCACGTTTTCCGTCTGCTCGTAGTGTCCCGTATCGAGCGTGTACATCAGTTTCCTCGTAGCGCAGTAGCCGGCCACAAAGTCGTGAGAGCCAACGGTATAGGACTCCAGCCCGATACCGAAGAGCTTCGCTTCGAGGCAGGTCTTCATGTTCGGCAAGTCTTCCTTCAGAATCTCGTCGAGGCTCTCGGCAAATATCTCGCGATAACGTTTCCGCTCGACCGTAAGGTCCTTCGAACCGTCGTGAACCCAGATGTTCATGATGGAGGGGTCGCCTTGTTTGCTGCCCATATAATCGGCAATTCGGCGGCAACGTTTTGTATGTTCAATCCAGAACTCACGAATCGCAGGGTCGGGATTGCTGAGCGAAAGGTTTCCGCTCTTGGGGTGCGAAAAGCTTGTACTGTTGAAGTCGAGCTTCATGCCTTGTTCCCTCGCCCACTCTATCCAGCTGTCGAAATGCTTCGGTTCCACCTCGTCCCTATCGACAAACTGGCCACCAAAGTCGCCATAAATCTCGTGGAGGTTAAGTCGGTGATTACCTGCGAGCAAGCTCTTCGCAAAAGCCACATCGGCACGCACCTCATCGATGTTGCGGGCACGACCAGGATAGTTGCCTGTCGTCTGGATGCCACCACTCAAGGCTTCATTCCGTTCGAAGCCCACCACATCATCCGTCTGCCAGCAATGCAGGCTGATAGGTGTTTTCTCCAACTGAGCGACGGCAAGGTCGGTATCGACGCCAACAGCCGCATAGCGCTCTTTTGCAATCTCGTAGGATTTGAGAATCAGTTCTTCTTTCATATATTCTGTTATTTATATTCTTTCAATTCAATGCTTTTCCTGACGATAGCCCGCATCTGCGAGAGCGAACCGACCAAGCCTGCAGCACGGATTTGCACCAAGGCATTGCCCAGAGCCGTTCCCTCTTTAGGCCCGGCAATAACGGGAATCTGGAGAGCGTCGGCTGCAAACTGCATGAGGAAGTTGTTTTTGCTTCCCCCTCCAATGACGTGAAGTCGCTGAATATCAATAGGAGAGATGGCGCGAAGCAGCTCCACCACTTCGGCATAACGCTTGGCGAGGCTACGGAAAATGACGCGTACATAATCGGCTGGCTTTTGCGGAAGTTCCTGACTGGTTTCAGCCAGATAGTCTCGAATGGCAGCCGTCATCGAATCGGGATGGGCAAAGCGCGGGTCGTCGGGATTGATGAGACTCTCGAGCGAGGAATTGAGGCAAAGCGCATTCAACTCGTTCACATCCGTCGGAACTTGTCCTTCCGTCCATTCTTTCCGACATTGTTCCATAAGCCAAAGCCCAGTAATGTTCTTGAGGAAACGTATCGTACCGTCCAACCCGCCTTCGTTCGTGAAGTTATGTCGGAAACTCGATTCGTTGATGATGGGTGTCGGACTCTCGATGCCGAGCAGGCTCCAAGTCCCACAACTCAAGTAAGCGTAATTGCCGTCCTCAGCAGGAATTGAAGCCACAGCTGAAGCCGTATCATGACTTCCCACAGCAACCACAGGAACAGGACCTAATCCAGTCATTTCCTGAACCTTACGACTCAACGCTCCTACCCTTTCGCCTGGCTTGACGAGACGTCCGAAACGCTCTCGGCTCATTCCTATCGAGGCCAGAATCTTCGTGTCGAGGTCGCCCGTTTTGGGGTTGAGCATCTGCGAGGTGGAAGCAACTGTCTGCTCCATAACCGCCTCATCCGTAAGCATATAGATGATGGCATCGGGAATGAAAAGCACCTTTTCGGCTTTGGCAAACGCGTCTTTGTTCTCGCGACGAATCGTGTCAAGCTGGAACAAGGTGTTGAAGGGCATGAACTGGATGCCTGTCCGCTCGTAGAGCTCCTGGCTCGACATACATTCCGCAAAGTAGCGCTCCATCGCCCCATCCGTATGAGGGTCGCGATAGCAATACGGCAAACCTATCAGCTCGCCATTCTTTCCGAAGAAAGCCACATCGCAACCCCAAGTGTCCACACCAATACTGGTGAGCGTAATCCCCTCTGTCTTAACCTTTTGCAGAGCAAGAAGGATTTCATCACGGAGGTGAGGAAGGTCCCAGAAGACGTGTCCGTCGCGATGAATCTGCGTGGTTTCGAAGCGCGTCAGTTCGCTCATCTCAACTCGCTCGCCATCGTATTTGGCGATAATCGTACGGCCGCTCGTGGCACCTAAATCAATCGAGAGATAATATGTGGAATGCATCGTTACTGTTTTGTTTTTCATAGTTAAATCTTCGCAAAGTTACATAAATAATCGCACAATCAGGCACTCACGGACAAGAAATTGCTCTCAGAGAGTCATTTTCGACTATAAAAAAATCAATTTCTTACATTAGGGACGGCTTTCAGCAGAGCGGACAAGTCCATTTTGGCAAGGGACAAACAGAAACGACACACGTGAAGTTCCCAAACGTGACACGTGAAGTTTGCAAACATCAAACGTTAAAATGGCAAACATCAAACGTTAAGTTTGCGATTTGACTGTGCCACGAAAAAAGAGAGTCCACGAGGGGACTCTCTCTTCGATGTTTTCTGCTTTCGAGCCTCTTGTCGGATTCGAACCAACGACCCCGAGATTACAAATCACGTGCTCTGGCCAACTGAGCTAAAGAGGCGGGTGGGAAAGCTTGCTATATCGCGCCGCTACAACCTGCTGCCCTTGCTGCGGTCAAGCCCTGGGGGATTCACAAGGAGCATGCCGTATAGGACTTTCCCATGATTTTGCGGGTGCAAAGGTACAACATATAATTCAAAAATCAAAATTATAAAATTCAAAATTGTATGATAAGGCTTTTTTTTTGCCTCTTTATACATTATTTATATTATTATTTCGTACCTTTGTCAACTCATACAGATAGGACAAATGGCAAACGAAGTACCTAAAACGATGGATGCTGCCGGATGGATGGCACTGCCGATCGGACTGATGTGGTCGGCAAGTTTCCTCTGTACGATGTACGGAACGGAACGGCCTTTCCTCTCGATGCTAAGCACGGTTCTGGCCATCATCAGCATTTACATGCTCTACAAGCAACTGACGAACTACTACAGACTCTACCCGTCTGTCAGCTGGCTGCACATCCTTCGCCTCTCATTCGTGACCTGTCTGCTGGCAGGCTTGCTGACAGATATGGTCCAGTACGCCTATTTCCTTTGGCTCGACAACGGACGTCTGCTCTCCATTCTGGGAACCTCTCTGCAAAACGAGGAATATCGCGAGGCCTGGAAAAAGATGATGCCCGAAGTGGACCTGAATGAGATGCAAAAGTTGGTACAGTCAATGACCGTTCGCGACATAGTGCTCCAACTGGCATTCTACAACGTCATCCTGGCACTCCCCGCCTCTCTGCTTGCAGCATTACCCGTCAGAAAACCCGTTAAGAAATAGAATATTATGGATATTAGTGTTGTTGTTCCCCTTTACAACGAAGACGAGTCGCTACCCGAACTGTTCAGCTGGATCAAGCGTGTAATGATAAATCACGGCTTCAGCTACGAGGTCATCTTCGTCAGCGACGGCAGTACAGACAATTCGTGGAACGTGATAGAAGACCTCAAGAAAGAGAATCCCGAAACGGTTCACGGCATCAAGTTCCGTCGCAACTACGGCAAAAGCCCGGCCCTCTATTGTGGTTTCGGCGCAGCAAAAGGCGATGTGGTCATCACGATGGATGCCGACCTGCAGGACTCTCCCGACGAGATTCCCGAACTCTACCGCATGATAACCGTTGACGGCTACGACCTGGTGAGCGGCTACAAGATGAACCGCAGCAAGGGCGACCCGCTCTCGAAAACGATTCCGACAAAACTCTTCAACGCTACAGCAAGGCAAGTGAGCGGCATTCACAACCTGCACGACTTCAATTGCGGCTTGAAAGCCTATCGCAAAGACGTGGTGAAGAACATCGAAGTCTATGGAGAGATGCATCGCTACATTCCCTATCTGGCCAAGAACGCCGGTTTCAGCAAGATTGGAGAAAAGAAAGTGCATCATCAGGCACGCAAGTTCGGCAAGTCGAAATTCATGGGCCTCAACCGCTTCGTCAACGGATACCTCGACCTCCTATCGCTTTGGTTCCTGAACAACTTCGGGCTGAAACCGATGCACGTCTTCGGCTTCATCGGCACTTTGATGTTCATCATCGGCTTCCTCGCAGTTTGTTTAGTAGGCGGCACAAAGCTCTATTGCATGGCGAAAGGCATCCCCCACCCCCTCGTCACCAACAGTCCTTACTTCTACATCGCTTTGACGATGATGATACTCGGCACCCAGCTCTTCGTGGCAGGCTTCCTCGGAGAACTCATCAGCCGTAACTCTGCCGAACGCAACAACTATCAGATTGAGAAGACAATATGAGGCGAAGGCTTCTGTACATAGCATCAATTGTCCTGCTGCTCGCGGCTTGCGAATCGTACGACTGCACTCTCTACAACCATGTAGGCTGTTATGGCGCATTCTATCAAGACAGCGCAAGCGTGTCCCTCGACGACACACTTACCATTACAGCCGGCAAGTCCGGACCGGTCTTGCTCAACAAAAGTGTCGGCACGTCTAAAATAGACCTTTCATTGAGCTATTGGCAAGACGAGGACACACTCGTGCTGACAGTCAAAGGCACGGACTATCTCGTTCAAGATACCATCTGGATATCAAAAAGCAACCAAGTGCATTACGAGTCGCCAGACTGCCCGGCAACCCTCTTCCACACCATTCAAGGCGTTCGCTCCACACACGAATTCATCGATTCCATCAACGTCATACGCTCCTCTGTGAACTATGAACAGACCAACAACCTGCAGATACATCTGTTCTCTGCTGCTGATTAGCCTGACTTGCCTCAGCTTGCAAGCGCAGGAGCAAAAGGAGAAAGAGGGCAAGGCGCCCCTGTTTAGCGGCATTGCTGTCAGCGCAGACATCGTTGGCTTTGTCATGAAAGCCGTCGACGCAAAGTTCGCGAATATGGAGGTGGGAGCTCGAGTTAACCTCTATGACAAGATTTTCCCTGTTGCCGAACTAGGCATTGGCGACTGTCACAGGGAAGGCGCGGAAACGGGCAACACATTCTCAACAACCTCGCCCTACATGCGCTTCGGTATGGACTACAACTTCAACAAGAAGCACAACGGCAACCGACTTTTCGGACTCTTTCGCTATGGTTTCAGCAGCTTCAAGTATGACGTCGCCAACAAGGCATTTACCGACCCCATATATGGAACAACCATTCCTCTTGAAATGAATGACGAGAAAGCGACAGGTCACTGGCTGGAGTTTGGCGTTGGCGTCGAAACAAAGCTCTGGAAATTCATTCGCCTTGGTTGGAGCATGCGCTACAAGTTCCGCATCTCCATGAAATCACCTGATGGAGGCGACCCGTATTTCATTCCCGGATATGGAAAGAACGACACGAACGGTTGGGGCGGTACGGTCAGCCTCGTCTTTGATGTCGGCCAAAACCTTATGAAAAAGAAGCAAAGTAGGGAGACAAATAAATGAAACAACGCAGTTTATACATCGCTTTACTTGCTGTCATTGGCATCATTTGCCTTTTGGTCTTCAGACGATCAGGCAGTCAGGCGGCAGCTTCTTATCAGCATAACGAGGGCACAGTCTTCGGCACGCTTTACCATGCCAAGTACCTCTACAATAAAGACCTGCAGGCAGAACTTGAAGCAGAGCTTCAGAAGGTTGACGCCTCGCTTTCGATGTTCAATCCGCAGAGCACTATCAGCAAGATAAACCGAAACGAGACAGACGAAACAGACGAGATGCTGAACGAGGTATTGAAACTGTCTTTCACTATCTACGAAGCTACCGACGGAGCCTTCGACCCAACGGTTGCGCCTTTGGTAAATGCTTGGGGATTCGGTTTCAAAAGCGGTCAAATGCCAGACAGCACACACGTTGACAGCCTTCTCGCTCTTGTTGGCCTTTCCCACATACATCTCGACGGAAACAAACTCGCGAAGGACAATCCGCTCTCCATTCTCGACTTCAGCGCTATCGCGAAAGGCTATGGCGTGGACAGAGCCGCACAAGTTCTGCGAAATCACGACATCAAGAACTTCATGGTCGAGATTGGCGGCGAAATAGTTACGGAAGGCGTCAACGAAAAAGGCGAGCCATGGCGTATCGGCATCAATAAGCCTGATGACGATTCCACCTCGACCAATACTGAACTGCAAGACGTCATAGAACTTTCAGGCAAAGCGATTGCCACAAGCGGCAACTACCGAAACTACTACATCAAGAACGGACGCAAGATAGCCCATACCATCAATCCCAAGACTGGTTATCCTGCTCAGCAGAATATACTTTCGAGCACGGTAATCGCACCAACTTGTGCAGAAGCAGATGCCTTTGCAACTGCCTTTATGGTGTTGGGAACAGAAGGAGCAAACCGAGTGCTCGAGAAGCAGCCACAACTGGAAACGTACTTCATCACGAATGATAAATGACTATGCTCTCCTAACCCGCCTGCCTTTGCTTCAGGGCATCAGCAGCACGGATTTACTCAACTGGGAAGATGCCTTACGCCTTGACATCGACGAGTTGCCGGCCTCCAAGTTGCCACTCATCCGTCAAGGGGACAACTGCACCCAGCTGCTCTATCTCGTTGAAGGAGAATTGCTCAGAGAGTATCGTTCCGAAGACGGAAACTATGTCATGCGCTCCTACCTGAAAGGCCCTTCAGTTATTGAAGTGGACAGGCTTTTCGGCCTTTACCCAACATACGAAAATACCTATTATGCAAAGACGGATATTAAGTTTTTGAGCATAAGAAAGACTCTCCTCAACAGCCACATGATGAAGAGCGAAGTGTTTCGACTTAACCTGCTCAATGCCCTTTCCGCTTGTGCACAAAAGCGAGCAATTGCACTCTTCCCGTCCCAATCAGGAACAGCAGAAGAACGTCTGAAGCACTTTCTGGGCATAATCTTCCTTGATTGCGAAGGCGAAGTGGAACTTATCATTCAAATGAAAGACCTTGCCCGATACATTGACGAAACACGCCTTACCATCTCCCACCTCCTCAACAAATGGGAACGCGAAGGTAGCATTCACTTGGGTAGAGGGCATTTCATCATTCACAACATACAGACTTTACTAAAGAAATGAACATACTTTGCTCCCCGACCTTCCAGACCTTGCATGGCACGACCCCGTTCTCAAGCATCAAGATTGAGAACTACGAGCCTGCTATCATCGAAGCGATGAAGCAAGAGGATGAAGCCATCGAAGCCATCATCAATAATCCGGAAGAGCCAACTTTCGAGAACACCATAGCCGTACGAACTGGAGAGCAACTTGAACGTATCACAAGCATCTTTTTCAATCTCCTCAACGCCAATACTTCTGACGAGATGGATGCTTTGGCTCAAAAACTCTCGCCCATGCTTTCCGAGCACTACTCCAACATCATGCACAACGAGAAACTGTTCGAAAGGGTGAAGCAAGTGTGGGGAAAGGACGAAACTTTGACTGACGAGCAAAAGAAGCTCCTCTCTGACACCTACGATGCTTTCGTTCGCTCAGGAGCGTTACTCGGCAGAGAGGACAAAGAGAGGTTTGCAGCCATAGAAACAGAGTTGGCTCAACTTGGTCTGCAATTCTCTCAGAATGAGCTAAAGCAGACGAACGACTTCGAGCTTCATATCACCAATCCCGACGACCTTTCGGGCCTGCCGGATACTGCAAAAGAAGCCGCAGCTCTAGCCGCAAAAGAGAAAGGCAAGGATGGTTGGCTCTTCACGCTTCATGCCCCATCATACATTCCTTTCCTCACTTATTGCGACAATCGCGAACTGCGAAAGCAGATGTACATGGCAAAGAACACAATCTGCTGCAAAGGCGATGCCTGCGACAATAGGGAAATCATTCGCAAAATAGTTAATCTCAGACATGAGTTGACTTCGCTTTTCGGCTATAAATGTTATGCCGACTATGCTCTAGCGAACAGAATGGCAAAGACGACATCCCGGGTGAACGACCTCATCGAAAAACTCTACGATGCTTACATGCCCGTCGCGAGGAAGGAAGTGGAGGAACTGGAAATTCCTGAATTAATGCCTTGGGATTGGGCATATTACAGCCACAAACTGCAACTCAAGAAGCACAACATCGATAGCGAAATGCTTCGTCCCTACTTCCAATTGCAGAAGGTAAAGGACGGCATCTTCGGGCTTGCGACAAAGCTCTACGGCATCCAGTTCAAGCTACAAACCGAGATTGAGGTCTATCATCCAGATGTCGAAGCCTATGAGGTTTTCGACAAAGACGGCAGCTTCCTGGCAGTTCTCTATGCCGACTTCTTCCCGCGGGCAAGCAAACAAAGCGGGGCTTGGATGACGGACTTCCAGGAGCAATATATCGACGAGACTGGTTTCGACCATCGTCCTCACGTCAGCATAGTGATGAACTTGACTAAACCAACAAGTGAAAAACCTTCGTTGCTTACCTTAAGCGAGGTCGAGACATTCCTTCACGAGTTTGGTCATGCTCTTCACAGCATCTTCTCAAGGGTGCATTACAAAGCCCTCAGCGGCACAAATGTTCTCCGCGACTTTGTGGAACTTCCCTCGCAAATAATGGAAAACTTTGCCGTCGAGCCAGAGTTCCTCCACACCTTCGCTTTCCACTTCGAGACAGGCGAGCCGTTGACCGACGAACTCATCCAGAGGATAAGGGAAAGCAGAAACTTCCATTGTGGTTATGCTTGCATCCGTCAGCTCAGTTTCTGCATGCTCGATATGGCGTATTACACTCTAACAGAGCCACTTACGGACGACATCATGGACTTCGAGAGAAAAGCATGGAGCCGCACTCAACTCTTGCCCGCCGTGCCTGGAACAAACATGAGTGTGCAGTTCTCGCACATTATGAGCGGCGGTTATGCTGCGGGCTATTACAGCTATAAATGGGCAGAAGTACTAGATGCCGACGCTTTCAGTCTTTTCCTCGAGAAAGGCATCTTTGACAGAGAAACGGCACATAGTTTCCGCAAGGAAATCCTTTCGAAAGGCGGAACTGCCGACCCCATGCAACTTTACGTGAACTTCCGAGGCAAGGAGCCCGACATCAAGGCTCTCCTCAAACGCAACAACATACAAACAAATGAAAGACCCTAAGAAACAACGTGCCCTCGACCTCCGTTACTTGCGAATGGCAGAGATTTGGAGCGAAAACAGTTATTGCCAACGCCGACAAGTAGGAGCGCTCGTCGTCAAAGACAAAATGATTATCAGCGACGGCTACAACGGCACTCCATCAGGTTTCGAGAATGTGTGTGAAGAAGACGGTGTAACAAAGCCATACGTCCTGCATGCCGAGGCAAACGCCATTACCAAAATAGCGCGAAGCGGCAACAATAGTGACGGATCCACCCTCTACGTCACCGACTCGCCTTGCATAGAGTGTGCCAAACTCATCATTCAGGCAGGCATCAAGCGCGTCATTTACAGTCGTGAATACCGACTGACGGATGGAATCGACTTGCTTCGCAGAGCAGGAATTGAAGTGCAGTATCTACCTATAGAACAATAAATTATGAACCCCGACACCAAGCATCGCTTTACACCGCTACTCATTGCCATCGGCACCATAGTGGGCATCTTCGTCGGCTCTTTCTACACGAGCCATTTTTCGGGCGGTCGCATCAACATCATCAATACAGGTTCTTCGAAGGTGGGCTACCTGTTGCAACTCATCGACAACATCTACGTCGACACGGTCGACATGAACACCCTAGTCGAGGACGCTATGCCTTTGATACTCAGTGAACTCGACCCTCACAGCAGCTACTTCGGCCCGAAGGATGCTGAGGAGGCCAACGAGAACCTGAAGGGTAGTTTCAGCGGAATCGGCGTACAATTCACGATGGAACAGGACACCGTCAACGTTATGTCTGTCATCCACTCCGGTCCTGCCGAGAAGGTGGGCATATTGGCTGGCGACCGCATCGTTACGGCCGACACCACTTCGCTCGTCGGAATGGAAAGTGACGACGTAATGAAGCACTTGAAAGGCGTGAAAGGCTCGAAGGTCAAACTTGGCGTCAAGCGTCACGGCTCGAAAGACCTGCAGTACTTTACCGTCGTTCGAGGCGACATTCCTGTGGTCAGCGTGGATGCCTATTATATGATGGGCGACAAGACGGGATACATTCGCGTCAAGAACTTCGGAGAGCAGACTTACGCCGAAATGCTCGTCGCTCTCGCCAACCTCAATGTAGAAGGCATGAGGCAGCTCATCGTCGACCTCCGCGGCAACCAGGGCGGCTACATGCACATCGCCATTCAGATGGTCAACGAGTTCCTGCCTTCTGGCAGACTGATTGTCTATACAGAAGGACGAAAGAGTCCTCGCGAAGAGTTCCGCAGCGACGGTCGGGGCACATTCCAGAAGCTGCCGCTCGTGGTACTTGTGGATGAGGGAAGTGCCAGCGCAAGCGAGATATTTGCGGGTGCCATTCAGGACAACGACCGAGGTACGATTATCGGTCGCCGCACTTTCGGGAAGGGTCTTGTCCAGCAACCCAAGGAATTTCGCGACGGCAGTGTCGTCCGCCTCACAGTTGCCCGCTACTATACGCCGAGCGGTCGTTGCATCCAGAAACCCTACGAGAAGGGGCATGGACAGGAATACGAGAATGAACTCATCGCGCGTTATGAGCGAGGCGAGTTCTTCTCGCAAGACAGCATCCACAACGAGGGGCCGCAATACGAGACGAGCATTGGCCGCATCGTATATGGCGGCGGCGGCATTACGCCCGACATCTTCGTGCCGGAGGATACGACGGGCATGACCAGCTACTATCGCGAAGCTTTCCTGACGGGACTCATCCGCCAGTTCGCCTTCGCCTATTCCGACGAGAACCGCGCCAAGCTCACCTCGCTTCGTACGGCCGAACGCATGGAGCAATACCTGAGGCGTGAGAACCTCTTGGAAAAGTTTGCGCAGTTTGCCGAGAAACGCCAGTTGCGCCGCCGCAACCTCATGCTCCAGAAGAGCCGGCGACTCTTCGAACGCAACATCTACGGCAATATCATCTACAATGTGGGCGAGATGAAGGACTATCTCCAATTCCTCAGCAAGGATGACCCAGTCGTAATCAAAGCCCAAGAAATACTCGACAAAGGACTCTCCTTCCCCGAGAAAGTCGAAGAGACGGAAAAGGTAGGCTCGAAAGAGGCTCGTCTGTTTTCCTCAGAATCTTTCCCCCTTCATCAGAACACAGTCCGAGTCTTTAGATGTTAGTAAAAAAATGGAAGCTTCAACTTTTCAATTTTTTGACTTTTCGACATTCAATAGGGCAGTCATCTGCACGCACGTCAATCCCGACGGCGATGCTATCGGCTCTTCGTTGGCCCTGAAACTCTACTTGGAGCGTATGGGCAAGCAGGCGACAGTCGTTGTGCCCAACATTTTCCCCGATTTCCTGAAATGGTTGCCCAGTGCCGACACCATTCTCATATACACGAAACAAGCCGAACTGGCAAAGAAGGCCGTCGAGGAAGCCGACCTCGTCATCGTTTGCGACCTGAACCAACCGAGCAGAATGGCCGGACTGGAAGCAGACATTATGGCGAGTACGGCACCACGCATCCTCATCGACCACCATCTCGACCCCGATACCAACTTCTGCCAAGAGATGCATTCCGAACCGCAAGCATGTGCAGCAGCCGAAGTCATATGCCACATTCTCAGCGAGTTAGACGAATTGGACAACATCTCCCACGACGAAGCCACATGCCTCTACTGCGCCATGATGTGCGACACAGGGGCCTTCTCCTTCAACTCCAATCGCCCCGTCATCTACGAGTATATCAGCCGTCTTCTGGCACGCGGAATCGACAAAGACCAAATCTACCGAAACGTCTTCTGGACCGCTTCTGAAGGCAGATTGCGGCTGCAAGGCTATCTGCTCTACGTGAACATGCGCGTCCTGCACGAGCGAAACACCGCCATCATCACACTCACGAACGACGAGCGGCGCCGTTTCAAAGTCAAGAACGGCGACACGGAGGGCATCGTCAACATTCCCCTGACCATGCTGGGCACACGGCTGAGCATATTCATCAACGAAGACACGGAGCACCCTGGCATCATGAAATTGAGCCTTCGCAGTGTGGGCGATTTTCCGTGCGACCAGATGGCTTCGAGGTTTTTCAATGGTGGCGGACACAAAAATGCCAGCGGCGGCAAGCTGCAATGCACTATGGAAGAAGCGCTCGACCGCGTCAAAGCCGCCATCGAAACCTATGCCGACATGCTGAAATAGGTTTACAATAGGTTTATCAACATTACGCCCTAAAACACAGCACGTCAACTTTGCAATCGTCACACGTGAAAATGCCCGATGACACACGTGAAAATTGCAATCGTCACACGTGAAAACCTCAATCGCCACGTGCTTAAACGACCAACTTCACACGCGAAGCTACCAGTTCTGCCGTAAACAGATAGTTGCGACTCGTCCAATAGAAAGCAAGATTTCATGGCTCAAAAAGAAAAACTTTCCGTTTCTCTTTGTATTGTTCTCACTTATTCGTACCTTTGCAGCCAGAAACATAAAATGCAAGATGAAGAAAGCGCTATACATCTTAATCCCCTTCCTCGCCGCAATCCTCTTCGCTTCCTGCAAGAACAGCGAAACGTATGCCCAGCAGAAAGACAAGGAGTACAAGGCCATCAAGTCGTTTCTGGATCGTGAAGTCGTGATTCGGGACGAGGACGGCAGCGTGCTCTGCAACGTGGGGAAAATAACGCCAATCAGCGAGGAACAGTTCCTCCTGCAAGATTCTACGACCGACCTCGAAAAGAACGAATATGTGCTCTTCCAGAACACAGGTGTCTACATGCAGATTGTGCGTAAGGGCACGGGCGAGAAACTGGAACGGGGCAAAACGGCCCGCGTCATCTGCCGATTCATAGAATTCAACATTCTGGGCGACAGCATCCAGCTCCGCAACGACGTGTACTTCTGGCACTCCAGCCCCGACATCATGAAGATTTCGAACAACTACGGCAGCTTCGCAGCCAACTTCGACACAGAGTCGAACGGCGGCGGTGCCATGTACAACACGTATGGCAGCACGAGCGTTCCGAGCGGTTGGCTCGTCCCCTTCTCCTACATCCGCATCGGACGCCAGGAATCGGCCGATGAGGGCATAGCAAAGGTCAGACTCATCGTGCCGCACACCGAGGGCCAAACGAGCGCTACAGGCAATGTTTATCCCTGCTTCTACGAACTCACCTTCCAGAAGATGCGCGATTAGTTTACCGTTTACCGCTTACAGCTTACCGTAAGCCGTAAGCCCATAAGCCGTAAGCCATGTACATTCACTTTCCTTTCTGCCGGTTGCGATGTATCTATTGCGACTTCTATTCCACCACGCTCGGACAGGACACGATGGCGTCTTACGTCCGTGCCCTCGAAAGGGAGATGGCTTTGCGCAAAAATTATCTGGAAAGTTCGCGCGTACATACTATATATATAGGGGGCGGCACGCCCAGCCTTTTGCCCACGGACTTGCTCCACAGACTCTTTGAAGCGATTGGTCGCTTGTGGACGCTCGACGACAAAGCCGAAGTCACCATTGAAGCCAATCCGGACGATGTGACGAGGGAGTGGCTGGAAGGGCTCAGGGGAACACCCGTCAACCGCATCAGTATGGGTGCCCAGACGTTCAACGACGATATTCTGCAACTTATCGGACGCCGGCACACCAGCCAGCAGACCATCGACGCTGTGAAGGCTTGCAGGGAAGCTGGTTTCGCAAACATTAGCCTCGACCTTATCTATGGCTTACCCGGACAGACTTTCGAGGACTGGAAGGACGATGTGGAACAGGCTCTGAGCCTCAACATCAAACACCTCAGCGCCTATTCTCTCACTTTCGAGGAAGGCACTCGGCTCGACACAATGCTCCGGCAAGGTTTGGTCGAGGAAGCCGACGAGGAACTCTCCCGACAGATGTACGACCACCTCTTGGATGCCACGAACAAGGCCGGCTTCTTGCACTACGAAATCTCGAACTTCGCTCTGCCTGGATATCACTCGCGCCACAACAGCTGCTATTGGCAAGGCTCGCCCTACTTGGGACTGGGCGCAGGCGCACATTCCTACGACGGCAAACGTACTCGCCGTGCAAACTTGCCCGACATCAAGGCTTACATCGCAGCAAAAGAAGACATGCCGCACGAAACGGAGGAACTGAGCAACGACGCGCTCTACGATGAGTATATCATGACTCGTCTCAGGACCTCTGATGGAATCCCCCTCGACGAGCTCTCGGAAAAAGACCGCAAATACTGCCTCGAAATGGCTGAGCCCCACCTTTTGCGCAACCTTCTGCGCATCGAAAAAGAGCATCTTTGTCTCACAAAAGAGGGCATATTCACATCGAACGACATCATAAGCGATTTGATGAAAATTGACAATTGACAACTAAAAATTGGCATTTATGTTGTTTAACATATTTCCAAGCGCTTGCCATTATGGTAAATAATAGTAACTTTATGCCCGAAATTCTGTATTAATCAACAAAAACAATAACGTCATGAAGACTTACAAAACTAATGAGATTAAGAACATTGCCCTTCTGGGTAATGATGGAGCCGGCAAGACGACCTTGACTGAAGCCATGCTCTACGAGGCAGGAATCATCAAGCGTCGCGGCAGAGTCAGTCAGCACACAACCGTCAGCGACTATTTCCCCGTAGAGCACGAATACGGCTATTCTGTCTTCTCCACTGTTTGCCATGTAGAATGGAACGGTAAGAAGATTAACTTCATCGACTGCCCAGGCAGTGATGACTTCGCAGGCGCTGCCATTACGGCCCTGAACGTCACCGACACCGCAATCCTCCTGCTCAAGGGAGCTGCAGGCGTCGAGGTAGGCACACAAAACCACTTCCGCTACACAGACAAGCTCGGCAAGCCCGTCATCTTCCTCGTCAACCAACTCGACGACGAGAACTGCGACTTCGACCAGCTCTTGGAACAACTGACAAGCATCTACGGCCCGAAGGTTGTGCCCATTCAGTACCCCATCGAATGTGGTCCAAACTTCAACTCCCTCATCGACGTTCTGCTCATGAAGAAATATTCATGGGGCCCCGATGGCGGCGAACCAAAGATTGAAGAAATTCCTGCCGACCAGATGGACAAGGCAATGGAAATGCACAAGGCACTCATCGAAGCAGCTGCCGAACACGACGAAACCCTCATGGAAAAGTTCTTCGAAAGCGAAGACCTCACCGAGGACGAGATGCGCGAAGGCATCCGCAAAGGCCTCGCCAGTCGTGGCATGTTCCCCGTCTTCTGCGTTGACGCAGTTAAGGACATGGGTGTTCGCCGTCTCATGGAGTTCCTCGGCAACGTCGTTCCTTTCGTCGACGAAATGCCTAAGGTTGCCAACAGCAAGGGTCAGGAGATTGCCCTCGATGCAACTGGTCCCACAAGCCTCTTCTTCTTCAAGACTGCCGTCGAGCCACACATCGGCGAAGTACAGTACTTCAAGGTGATGAGCGGCACAGTCAAGGAAGGCGATGACCTGACAAACGCCGACCGTGGCAGTAAGGAGCGTATCGCTCAGATGTTCGTCTGCGCTGGTGCAAACCGCATCAAGGTAGAAGAACTCGCAGCTGGCGATATCGGTTGCAGCGTGAAGCTCAAGGACGTCAAGACTGGCAACACGCTCAACGGCAAGGATTGCGACAACAGCTTCAACTTCATCAAATATCCTAACGCCAAGTACTCTCGTGCCATTCGCGCCGTCAATGAGAGCGAGACCGAGAAAATGATGAACGCCCTCCAGCGCATGCGTGAGGAAGACCCAACGTGGCAAATCGAGCAGAGCAAGGAGCTTCGCCAGATTCTGGTTCACGGACAGGGCGAGTTCCACCTCCGTACCCTCAAATGGCGCATGGAAAACAACGAGAAGATTCAGATTGTCTTCGACGAGCCGAAGATTCCGTATCGCGAGACCATCACAAAGGCTGCACGTGCCGACTATCGCCACAAGAAACAATCCGGTGGTGCAGGTCAGTTCGGCGAAGTGCATCTCATTGTTGAGCCATACGTGGAAGGCACTCCCACTCAGGAAGTCTATCGCTTCGGTAATCAGGAATTCCGCATCAACGCAAAGAGCGAGGAAACCATCGACCTGGAATGGGGTGGCAAGCTCGTCTTCATCAACAGTGTCGTTGGTGGTGCCATCGATGCACGCTTCATGCCCGCCATTCTGAAAGGCGTAATGCAGCGCATGGAACAAGGTCCTCTGACGGGCTGCTATGCTCGCGATGTTCGCGTCATCGTATACGACGGCAAGATGCACCCCGTTGACTCCAACGAGCTTTCATTCATGCTCGCAGGCCGTCAAGCCTTCGCTCAGGCCTTTAAGGAGGCAGGTCCAAAGATTCTGGAGCCAATCTACGACGTAGAGGTTCTCGTTCCCAGCGACAAGATGGGCGACGTGATGAGTGACCTGCAAGGACGCCGTGCCATGATAATGGGCATGAGCAGCGAAAGCGGTTATGAAAAGCTGACTGCAAAAGCTCCCCTGAAGGAGATGGCAAGCTACAGTACCGCTCTGAGCAGCTTGACAGGTGGTCGTGCAAGCTTCAACACGAAGTTCGCAAGCTACGAACTTGTTCCTGCTGACGTTCAGCAGAAACTCGTGGCAGAGTACCAAGCAACGCTTAAGGAAGATTAAGACAAGGCTTAGTTTACAAAAAGACAACTTAACAGAGCCTAATCTCTTAAATAAGTTAAACGTCAGTACAAAAGTGCTGGCGTTTTTCTTTTACTGTTTAACATTTATTATTACCTTTGCAATATGAAAAGGAGTTACATCTGGTTTATTTGCCTTGTCGTCTGCATAGCATTCGTCTCGCTGCTCTACTTGCAAGGACGCTATGCCAAGGAAATGATTAGGATGCGCCAAGAACAGTTCAGCGAGAACGTTCTTCGCAGTCTTGACCAGGCTTCGCGCGAACTGGAGAAAGCCGAGACCTTCCGATACTTGCAGAAAGTGCTCAATGAGCACGAAACAGAGAACGAAAGGATGATTCTTCCGGACAGTTTCCGCATGTCTGACTACACGCTGCCGCTCGACACGCTTTCACCCAGTTCCGGCAACATGTCGCTTGGTTCACTAACGATGAACAGGTACAACAAGGTGGCAGAAACTATCAGCAATCTGCAGAAACATGCTCGCGAAGCCTACCTCTACGAACAGGGAGTGCTCGACGAAGTCATACTTGCCGTCTTGTATACTGCCAGCGAACAAAGGCTTCAAGACCGCCTCAACCCTGCCATTCTAGACGGTTACCTTCGCAATTCTCTGCAAGCCAACGGTATAACCCTACCCTTCCACTTCATCGTTTACACCAGTGATGGACGCGAAGTGTATCGATGCGAAGACTATACAGAAGAGGGTAAAGACCCAAGCTATCAGCAAACGCTCTTTCGAAGTGACCCGACAGGACAGATGGGTACCGTCGTCATACACTTCCCGGACCAAAAGCAGTTCATCCGAGGCGTGGCAAGCTATGTGGCACCGGCAATGGGATTTACCATTATCCTGCTCATCACGTCGCTCCTCACCATCTATCTCGTAGTTCGACAGAAACGAATTAGCGAGATGAAGAATGACTTCGTGCACAACATGACGCACGAGTTCAAGACACCCATCTCCACCATCTCCATCGCTGCGCAGATGCTTGCGGACAAGAGTGTGAACAAGAGCGAAGCGACATACGAACGACTGGGAAATGTCATAGACGGAGAGACACGACGCCTTCGCTATCAGGTTGAAAAGGTCTTGCAGATGAGTCTCTTCGACAACAACAACATTGCCCTCAAGATGCAAGAGCTCGATGCCAACGAGATAACCGAGAACGTGGTAGACACCTTCTCGCTCAAAGTATCGCAAATCGGAGGCACGCTCGACATGAGACTGGAGGCTTACAATCCCTTCATCAATGCCGACGAAATGCATTTCACTAACATTATATTCAATCTGTTGGACAACGCCTTCAAGTACAGACGCGAAGATGAGCCGCTTAGCATCGAGGTTCACACTTTCAACCAGGGCGAGACGCACTTCTGCATCAGTATTGCAGATAATGGAATCGGCATACAGAAGGACAACCTGAAGCGCATATTTGACAAGTTCTATCGCGTTCACACTGGCGACCAACACAACGTCAAGGGCTTCGGCCTCGGTCTTGCCTACGTCCAGAAAATGGTCGAACTGCATCATGGAACTATCAAGGCAAGCAGCGACCCTGGCAAAGGAACCAAGTTTACTATAACCATCCCTCTTTCAAAAGATTAAACACAATTATTAACTCTTAACTGATAAAACTATGGAACAGAAACTTCACATTCTGCTTTGCGAGGACGAAGAGAGCCTCGGAATGCTCGTTCGGGAATATCTCGAAGCAAAAGGTTACGATGCAGAACTTTTCCTCGATGGTGAAGCGGGATATCGCGCCTTCATGAAAAGGAAGTACGATATGTGTCTGCTCGACGTGATGATGCCTAAGATGGACGGCTTCGCTCTGGCAAAAGAGATACGACTCGTCAATACAGAAGTGCCCATTATCTTCCTGACAGCCAAGAACTTGAAGGAGGACATCCTGGAAGGCTTCAAGCTTGGAGCTGACGACTACCTCACCAAACCGTTCTCGATGGATGAACTCGTCTATCGCATGGAAGCTATCCTGAGACGCGTGAAAAGCAAGGAACAGAAGAACATCACTCGCTTCCAACTCGGAAAGTTCATTTTCGACACACAACGCCAAGTGCTCATCCTCGGTGACGAGCAAACCAAACTCACCACAAAGGAAAGCGAATTGCTCACCATGCTTTGTGTTCACGGGAACGATGTCCTTGAGCGCGACCTCGCACTCAAGACGATCTGGATGGACGACAACTACTTCAACGCACGTAGCATGGACGTTTACATCACCAAACTCCGCAAGCTCCTCAAGGGCGATCCGGACATTGAGATCAACAACGTTCACGGCCGAGGCTATCGCCTTATCGTGCCAAACATGCTGAAAGACTAAGGGACGACTCCAAACGCAACACGCCTAGATTGCAAACATAACGTGCCACGTTGGCAAACTTCAAACGTGTCGTTGGCAATCGTCACTGCAGTTGTTGAAAACTGAAACAAACAGCACCGCCTCGAAAGGTATTTCTTCCGAGGCGGTTATTTATTTTGCTAAGACGGAATAGCCTACAGAATGTAGCCGACGGTAATCATGAAGTTGTTTGCCGTAGAAACCTTCTCGTCGCAGTTTGTGCCGATGTTTGGCAAGTTGCCACCCTCAGGTGTGCTCTTCGAGGTCAGTTCCGGAGAACTCTTATGACCTGCAAACTTTGTAAGGTCGCGCATATAGGCAATGCCGAAGGTGTACTTCTTGTAGTAGGCATTCACACCAAGTTGAACGCCGGGCTGCAGGAGTTTGCCAACATGCAGCTTCCTGTCGAAAGCTCTCATATAGGGGCTGCTCTCGCCGTATTCCTCCAAACCTTCGCCCTTGTCGGTATCCATCAGGGATGCAGTATAGACTTTCTTCGTGTCGGTACCAGGAACGAGGGCAGCCGAACCGTCAGGCAAATAAGCTCTTGCAGTACGCTTTGCCATTACGTTAAAGCGGAAATAGAGGCCTGCGAAAGGTGCCAAAGTGAGGTCTTCCACGCCAAAAGCATCCTTGAACTGTTTGTTGATGCTGACAGGAATCGTAACTGTGAAGGCCTTTACCTTATAACGATAGTATTCGTCTTGATGCACATTCCAACGTTTGTCCTTGCTCTTACCTGCATGAACTGCGAGGTTAGCACCAAGTTCCAAGAAAAGACCGCGGTCCTTGTCGATGCGCAAGTCGCCCATCCACCCCATACTGAATCCGCTAAGGAAATAGTTGTTGTAGTCTGGAGAAACCCCAAAATTCGTGTACTTCACGCCGGTACCCATGTAACCTAACTGGACACGATGGAAGAACTTCACATCGCTTGGAGTAGTAGGAACAGCGACCTCAGTAGCTTCTTCTTCCACATCGCCCAGCGTTTCATCTTCATCCTGGGCAAAAGCATTGAGACTTACACTCAGCAACAAAGCTGCAGGCAGTATTTTCATCAAATTCATAGTGTATATGTATTAGTTTTCGTTAATTCTTCATGCAAATATATTCATTATTATTATAAGTTCCAAACAATTTTTGCATTAAATTAACATTACGGCGTAAAATTTGCCTTTTAGGCGTTATTCTGCACGTTTCATCTCGATAACCTGCGAGCAATATTCGATAACTGCAGGCCGATGAGTGACGCAAATAATGGTCTGTCCAACATCACGGCTACTGAGATTCTTCAAGAGCTGCTGTTCGGTATGCATATCAAGGGCACTCGTCGCCTCGTCAAGCAGCAAAACAGACCCTTTTCGAAGCAAAGCTCGAGCAATCGCTATACGCTGTGCCTGCCCTTCGCTAAGCCCTGCACCAAGCTCTCCGCAAATGGCGTCAAGTCCATCAGGACGGTCCATCACGAAACCTGCGCAAGCTGTTTCGAGGGCTTCACGCATATCCTCTTCCGTAGCATCAGGATTGCCGAGCAGAAGATTGTCGCGAATGGTACCGCTGAAAAGAGTATTCCCTTGCGGCACATAAACCAGATTGTTGCGGGTTCGAGGCGAAACATTTACCGTTTGATTCTCGTCGTACATCACAACACTACCATCCGTCGGCTTCAGCAAAGCGAGAATCAGACGGATCAAAGTCGTCTTTCCAGCTCCCGTCTCACCCAAGATAGCCGTAGTCGAACCCTTGGGGAAGTCGCAAGAGAACTTGGAGAGAATGAGGCGACCGCTTTCTCTGTATTGGAAGTTGACGTCGGAAAAACGCACACCAGCACCATTGCGAAAAGTGATAGGATTGGAATCGTCCTCCAAAGGCATATCCTCGAGTTCGATGAGACGTTCGCTTGCCGTCAGAGTGCTAATCATAATCGGAATGAAACGCGTCATACTACGAAACGGACCTTGTATCTGTCCCACCAATTGGATGAAGGAAATCATCATACCATAAGTGATGGTTCCTGCCTGAAGGCTGCTGACGCCCCAAAGGAAGGTGACGAGATAACCCGTACCAAACCCGATACTGAGCAAAGTTGAGGAAAAGCTGCTGAACACAGTACGATGGCGAACATGTCCGCGAAGCACGCTTTGTGTCTGTTCCAACTTATCAATCATCGTGCCTACGCGCTCCAATGTCTTGAGAATAGCACGATGTTGGATGCTCTCTTGGAGAATGCTCTGAATCTTACTATCCGTAGTACGGATGTCACGAGTAATGGCTCGCATCTTGCGCACATACACCTTGCTCAAGACAAGGAAACATGGCACTATGCAAACAATCAGGCAAGCCAAACGCGCGTCCATGCTGAATAGGTAGAAGAAAGCACCCACAAGACGAAAAGACACCTCGAGGAAAGAAGGGAATGTCTCTGTGATACAAGACGTTATGTCGCGGACATCTCGTTCCAATCGGTTCAGGGTGTCACCACTATGACGGTCCTCCTGTCCGTTCCACTCACTTTGAAGAAGATGAGCAAACAGCCTTTGCTGAAAGATATTCTGCGAACGAACACCAAGCAAAGCACCAATCCACTTGCTGGTAAAACCAAGCAAAATCTTGCTGACCATAATGGCGACAAGAGCATATGCAGCCATGCGAAGGCTACCTTCTGCTCGGTTTGTGGCAATATCTATTGTCCACTTTGTGGCATAGATAAAGGCGAAGTCAAGGACAACAGACAGGATGCCAATAAGCGCATTGAGCACCGCTTGCAGCCGTAGCCCTCGAGAGGAGCGCCAGAACCAAATGGCAAGTTCGCGAATGGTTTTCGTCATACGTTATCAGTCTGTAATATTTTGGCGAGTGTCGCTTCCCCAAAGCAGCTTACTGCGCAAAGTGTGCAGGAAGGTTGTCTCTGGACGTTTCAAGACAATAACTTGGTAAGGAGCTTTCCGGATAGTGAGCTTTGTCGTATCTTGACAAGATTCACTACGTCCGTCGATAGCAACAAGGAAGTTGTGGCTACGACTCTCCACGGTAAGCGTCACTTCGAGATTATCGGGCAAACTCAAAGGCCGAACTGTAAGACCATGCGGAGCTACTGGAACAAGGCCGATACTCTGACTTCCAGGCAACATGACAGGACCTCCCACACTAAGTGCATAACCCGTACTTCCTGTCGGAGTATTAACAATCAGGCCGTCGGCTTGATAAGTCGTAAGGTATTCTCCGTCAAGGTCCACACGTATGCATATCATGCTACTGTTGTCGCGTTTGAGTACCGCCACCTCGTTAAGGGCAAAAGGATAACCTTTCATTTGACCTTCAGAACATTCCACTTGAAGCACATTGCATTGCTCTGTCCGTAGCCGTCCGGCAAGGAAGTTCTCAAATGTCTGTGTAATATCGTTGAGCGAGAAGTCGGCAAGGAAGCCTAGACGGCCAGTATTGATGCCAAGAATGGGAATCTGCTTCTCTCCCACCCTCATTGCTGTCGTCAGGAAAGTACCGTCTCCGCCCATACTGACGGCAATGTCAGCATCAAAAGTATCGTCAGTTATAAGCTGATGCTCCGGAATATTGGCATGCATCTCATCTTTGAGATAATCAAAGAAAGATTTGTCAATAAGCGGAACAATACCCAAAGAAGACAATGCATCAAAGAGTTTCTGCACCGCTTCACACTTCTTGGGTTGGTAAGTGTTCCCGAAGATTGCGCATCTTTTTGCCTTTTCCATAAAATAAATTCGCTTTAGGCTGGCAAAGTTAAGTATTTTTTCCTAACTTTGCAACACAGTAACCACTAATAAATAATTAAGGTATGATTTATGTCTTTTTAGCCACTGGTTTCGAGGATATAGAAGCCATCGCTCCAGTTGATATCATTCGTCGTGCCGGATTGGAGGTGCAGACGGTATCCATTACTGGCGAACGTATTGTAAGAAGTGCTCATGGCGTTGGTATTGAAGCCGACCTTTTGCTTTCCGAAGTTGACTTTTCAGAAGCAAAAATGCTTGTGCTGCCTGGCGGACTGCCTGGCTCAACCAATCTGGATGCATGCAAACCTTTGACGGATGCCATCAAGCGACACTATGAAGCAGGCGGTGCCATTGCTGCCATTTGTGCAGCCCCGCTGGTATTCGGTCATTTGGGATTGCTGCAAGGACAGCGAGCAACATGCTATCCAGGCGTAAACACAGAGTTGTGGGGAGCAGACTATTCCACTGCCTTCGTGGAATGCGACGGCAATATCATCACAGGAAAAGGTCCTGCAGCAGCATTCGAGTTCGGCTACACAATTGTTGATTTCTTCCTGGGCGAAGGCGCTTCCCTGCCCTTGCGTCAAGGCATGATTTATCAAGAACTGGTAGAAGGATGAAGACCTTTGCAATCATCGTAGCCGGTGGTAAAGGACTTCGAATGGGTGGAGACGTGCCGAAACAGTTTCTGCCTATCGGTGGGAAACCCGTGCTGATGCACACCATTGAGGCCTTCCGTGAAGCTCTCGACAATGTGCAGATTGTGCTCGTATTGCCTGCCGAACAGCACGACTACTGGCAAAAGCTCTGCAAAGACTACAGTTTCTGTTCGCCCGACTTGATTGCAACAGGTGGTGAGACGCGTTTCCATAGTGTCAAAAACGGCTTGGCTCTTTTGCCAGAAGATGATGAAGCGGTAGTTGGCGTGCATGATGGTGTACGTCCGTTTGTGTCGAGGGATACCATACAACGTTGCTTTTCTGCAGCAAGCGAAGGGAAAGCGGTAGTGCCGGTAGTTCCTGTCGTAGAGACATTACGCCAGATTCTTCCCGACGGCAGCAGTATCACAAGACCGCGCAACGAATACCGTCTTGTCCAGACACCACAGACCTTTCCTCTCACACTATTGAAGCAAGCATACGAACAGCCTTACTCCGAAACTTTCACAGATGATGCTTCGGTAGTCGAAGCAATGGGCAAGGAAATCACCATGGTTGAAGGCAATCGCGAGAACATTAAGTTGACAACTCCTGCCGACCTGAAGTTTCTGCCGTAGCGTTGAATGATATAATGGAAGACCTGCAACAAAAAGCCATCAACTATCTTCCTGGCATCGGGCCTGCTAGAGCCAAAATGCTGGAAGCTGAGCTGGGCATCAAGACCTGGCACGACTTGCTGTACACCTTCCCATACAAACATATCGACCGCAGCCGCTTATACAAAATCCGCGAGTTGACCACTGAGATGCCTTTTATGCAGGTCTTGGGACAATTCCTCAGTTTCGAGGAAGCGGGACAAGGGCGCAAGCATCGTCTGACAGGACACTTCTGGGACGGAGAAATGTTTCTTGACGTCACCTGGTTTCATGGCATCAAATACATAAAGCAAAGCGTAAAGACACGAAAAGATTATATCCTTTTCGGACGACCAGGCGTTTATGGAGGCAGGTTGAGCGTCATTCATCCCGACCTCGACAAGCCAGAGTCGATGACGCTCAGCAAAATGAGCATGCAGCCTTATTACTCCACAACGGAGCGCATGAAGAAGGCTGGCATGACATCACGTTCTTTGGAGAACTTCACTAGCTCGCTCTTTACAAAACTTACCTGGACATTACCCGAGACATTGCCGCAGTATCTCATTGAGCGACTGCACCTTATGCCTCTTGACAAAGCACTCCGAGCCGCGCACTACCCCAATACTGCCGATGAGTTGGCAGCAGCAAACATGCGACTTAAGTTCGAGGAGTTGTTCTTCATCCAGCTCGTCATAATGTCCTACGCCCGCAAACGACAACAAGAACGTGTTGGTCGTCGATTCGCTCGTGTTGGTAATGCATTCAACACCTTTTACCACAAATACCTTCCTTTCCCACTGACCGAAGCACAGAAGCGTGTTATCCGAGAGATGCACGCAGACATGAAAAGCGGCCATCAAATGAACCGATTGCTTCAGGGTGACGTTGGAAGCGGCAAGACACTTGTGGCTCTCATGGTCATGCTCATCGCCATAGATAACGGTTGCCAAGCTTGTATCATGGCTCCTACAGAGATACTTGCAGAACAACATTTGCAAACGTTCCGCAACTTCCTGAAAGACATGCCTATTCGTGTCGAGTTGTTGACAGGGACCATCAAGGGGAAGAAGCGCACAGCCATTGAAGAAGGGCTGCAAGACGGCAGTATACACATCCTGATTGGCACGCATGCCGTCATCGAAGACAATGTTCAGTTCAACAATCTTGGATTGGTTATAATCGACGAGCAGCATCGTTTCGGTGTAGCCCAACGAGCCCGACTTTGGCAGAAGAGTGAGGTCTGCCCGCATGTTCTGGTCATGACTGCGACACCCATTCCTAGAACACTCGCTATGACAGTTTATGGTGACCTCGATGTCTCGATAATTGACGAACTCCCTCCTGGCCGCAAGCCCGTCCGCACATTACACATCTACGACAACCAACCGGAACAGCTCTATCAGGGTGTTGTACGCGAGATAGGTGCTGGGCACCAAGTCTATTTTGTCTTTCCTTTGGTAAAGGAGAGCGAGAAACTAGACCTTAAGAACGTTCAGGACGAGTTCGTTCACCTGAAAGAGGTCTTCCCGCAATACAAAATCAGCATGGTTCACGGCAAGATGAAGCCCAGCGAAAAGGATGCCGAGATGCAGAAGTTCGTATCGGGCGAAACGCAGATACTCGTTGCCACAACAGTCATAGAGGTTGGCGTAAACGTGCCCAACGCCTCTGTCATGATAATACAAAATGCCGAACGATTCGGTCTCTCGCAGCTCCACCAGTTGCGAGGCCGTGTAGGCAGAGGTGCAGAACAGTCGTACTGCATACTTGTCTCGAACTTCAAACTTTCTGCTGAGACGCGAAAACGCCTGCATATCATGACCGAAACGAATGATGGCTTTGAGATTGCAGAAGCAGACCTTAAACTGAGGGGACCTGGCGACCTTGAAGGAACGCAACAGAGCGGTATCGCTTTTAACTTGAGACTCGCCAACCTGGGACGAGACGGACAACTCGTACAGCTAGCCCGCGATACGGCGGCCTATGTGCTTGATGCTGACCCAGAACTGCAAGCAGCCGACAACATCCTGCTTCGTCGTCACCTCCAAGAGCTCAAGAAAGAGCATCGCGACTGGAGCCAAATCTCATAGCCTGTAAAACAAGGAAGAGAAACATGGGCAACCTCGTTTTCAAACGTGGCACGTTATGATTGCAAACTTCACACGTTACGATTGCAAACGTCACACTTTATGTTTGCCAACGTGACACGCCTAGTTTGCCAACTTCCCTTTACTGCTTTTTCATCAACTCGTCGTAATCAACATCATCACGAATGATGCGTGGACGAGTATTGTCGTACTCAGGGGAAAGGATATCGAGCGATGGCTCGTAATCTGCATGGCTGATGCCAGCCAAATGGAACAGGGCGAATGGCAACATCGTAGCTATGAAGGGCTTGTGCTGTGCTGCCACAATCTCGCCAAAGAAGTCCGGATGGTTTGCCTTGAATGTGTCTGAAACGTAGAAAAGCAGGGGTATCCCATACTGATATTTCGCTATTTCGGGCGTCATCAAGTCGCTATTTGTCCGATAACATGAGTTACGCCAATCGTAAATCTCTTCCCCATGATCCGACAGGTAGATAGCCACAACATCCTGCTCCGAATACTTATCTAGCAAAGCCGCAACCACAGCATCATTATAGAGTGTCGCATTGTCGTATTCCGCCACAATCTGTCGGCCAGCTTCATCTGTAAATTCATTTTGGACACTGTCGGCTGTAAAGTGATTAAAGGCTTCTGGATAACGCTCGCGATAGTCCTCGTGTTGTCCCATCATGTGGAAAATGACCATCGAAGGACGAGCAGCCAACGTGTCTGCAGAAGGGAGCTCGGACAACAAATCCATGTCATATTGGGTCGCTTCAGGGTTTACGTATGTAAATTGCAACTGTCGGAGTCTCTTCTGATTAAAGATTGTTCCACCAGCATGGCCATGATGGTCCTTGTTGTTCTTCTCTCCTGCATATTGATTAGTAATAAACCAAACGTCGTATCCTGCCTTTCGGAAAATGGCTGGGAACAGCGTGCAATCCCCCCAATCACGACCACATCCTGGATAATAGGTCGAGAACATGTATCGAAGTGTCTTGCTCGTGACATTATACGGAGAGATGGCATCGTCGAAGACAATGAGGTTGCCCTGATCTTTCAAACGGCAAAGGTTGGGAGTTGTCTGTCGTGCATTTAGATTATATAGTGGAGAATGATATTTGTTGTACGACTCGCCAAGAAGGAACAGAATGATAGGACTACTATACGAGCAACGGTCCACCTCGGTCTTCTCCAAAGTATTCACGAGTCTACCCAACTCCTTCGTACTCACCACATTAAGAGCATGTCCATAAAAGAAACGGATGAAGGGGCTGTTGCGCAAAGGCATATACTTGTTCTCGGAAATCCTTGTCGTTACATCAGCAGTATAAGATTGGTACAGACGATAGTAGGAATAGCCTTGGCACGAAGCTGAGAGGAGGAGCAATAGCACGAAGAGCCAACCTGCTTTGAACTTCGTCTTCTGAATAAATACTTTATTAATCAACCATGCCAAGAGTATCATGCCGAGTGTGATGGCTGTTGCCAAAGCCAATTGTCCTGCAACTCCATGTCCCTTCAAGAACTCTGTCGCTTCACGGCTATGCGTTTCCAAGACCAGTTGCAGCACAGTCATCGAATAGGGCGACTGGTAACAGATGATGCTGAACACCTCACCGCCAAGCAACAAGACACAAGCTATCCAGACAAACCAGGAAAGACGAATGCGCTTAAGCCAATAAGCGAGTAATGTCAGCAAATAGCAGTCGAAGATGGGGGGTGCAAAGACAAAAGGCTTGGGAAAAGCTCCTGTTACATAGCACATTATAGGAATAACAATGCAGGAAAGCAGCAACAAGAAGGTGAAAAGCACCTTTTGCTCCTGTATTGGCTTCAGAATAAGACGTACAATTCCAGACATCATATCGTGTTAATTTGCTTGCAAAGATACAACTTATTACTCAAAAAACAAAATCGTGCAACTACTTTTGCTGTCATTCGAATAAAGAAAAGCCCCTCGCAGAGATTCCGCAAGGGGCTTTGTTCCGCCCTCCAAAGAGGGAGGTAGAGAGTTCTTATTGTCCTGCCATAATGTTAAGGACAGCAACGAAGTCGGCAATAGTTACCTCGCCATCACCATTGACGTCAGCGTTACCTGGAACTTCCTGACCAGCCATAGCGTTCAGCACAGCCACGCCATCAGCTATAGTAACGTCGCCATCTGCGTTCACGTCGCCATTCGAGCCACCATTAATAACCACGGTATTGTGGTTCATATCGAAGGTGATGCGGTACGTCTGAGTCGGTTCCTCGTTCTCCTCGTCCCAGTTCATGTACCACTTGCGGTCAGAACCACGAATCAGATCACCCATAGGTACACCGTCCTCAAGAATCAACTTATTCTCATCATTGCCGTAACGACCTTCATTCCAACCACTGCGTGTAGCTGTTGAGTGTTCAATCGAACCAGTATTGGAACGGCAAGAGAAGATTGTGAAGTTGGGATACCAGTTCTCTACAGAGTCGCGGAAGAAGACAACCTCGCCCTCATAAATGCCGTTGCCCTTATGAGCGATGGGTGCCATTTCGTCGTTCTTCCAGCGATGCTTCTCACCATTGACGTTTATGATAGAACCTACAACATAGCAGTTGTCGTGCCAAGGATATTCACCGATGAGGTCGAAAGTGATGGTACTGTCAGCAGGATTGAAGGTCACATTGTACTGGCCGCCAACAGTCTGGAAATCCTGATGAGCGTCTTTGGTGTCGAGAACAATCTTGAACTTGTTGATTGCAGGCGTAATGAAGCGACGAGAAGAGTACTGGCATTCGTAACGCTCGTCCATACGGCTCAAATAGATGCCAGC
>JAGCFN010000175.1 GCA_017650085.1 Bacteroidaceae bacterium
TTGCCAAAAGGATTTGTCCGATAGCATTATTGATCTTGTGAGCGCCAGTATGATTCAAGTCTTCGCGCTTCAAGTAGAGCTGGCAACCGTACTTCTCACTCATGCGTTTCGCGTAATAGAGCGGGCTTGGACGACCCACATAGTCGCGCAAGAGGCTGTAATACTCCTGCAGAAACTCCTCACTATCAATGATTTGCTGGTATTGTTCGCGCAGAGCTTCGAGCGTACCATACAGGATTTCAGGCACATAAGCCCCGCCGAATTCTCCGTAATAGCCTTTCTTGTCAACGTGATAGCTCATATACATTATTATATTTATAGTTTGACATCTTATACAGAAAAGAGGCCCGTCGCTATCGACGAGCCTCTTTCTTATGCTTTTGACAATGTACAACGGCTTCGTGCTTCGCGACTATTCTAATCTCGAATCACGCCACCACCAATTGTTAATTGTCATCATGTTTGTACGTTTTTGCTGTTTGTTGGTGCAAAATTACGCTTTTATTTTTATTTGCAAAACATTTTCTTCATTTTTTTCAAGGAAATAGTCTTTTCTGTCATTTTGTTAGGAAAAAGATGAGAAATGGAGCATATCCAAACGCAACATGGAGTGTTTGCAAACGTAACGTGTTATGTTGCCCAACTTAACGTGCCACGTTTGCAATCATAACGTTTCAAGTTTGGATTTTAACTGTGTGTCGTTTGGGACTTAACTGTGGAGCGGAATGTGGAAATCATGTAGGCATGTAGGTTGTTTTGAGTTTTTTCATCCAGAACAACTTTAATCTGGGCACAAAAGAAGGCCTGCCACTTCATTGAGGCAGGCCTTCGCTAATCTTCAGTCTCCAATTTGATTCAATCCTTTAAAGTGTAGACGACGGTCGTGACGACACGGACGTTCTTGATCCAAGGCGTGTTCTGGTCACGGTCGTCGATGCTGAACTGACCTTGGTCGGCAGTCCGAATCTTGCCGAGCTCGCTGTCGGAATCCTTTGCGAACTGTTCCGCAGTCTTGCGCGCATTCTTCGTGGCTTCGGCAATCATCTCGGGTTTGATCTCGTTCAAACCTGTAAACTCATAGCTTACGGGAGAATCCTCGCCGTACTCATTGCCGACGATGGTGACGCCTTCACGCATCAGGCTGGCCTGTTTGCTGACCAGCTTGCGTACGAGGTCCACGTTCTTGCTCACGACAGTCACCACGCAATTTGCTTTGTAACGGTAGCGAACCATCTCGTTCGAGTAACTCATGTTGGCCTGTTGGTCAACCATAACTGGCGGAGCAAGCGAGATTTCGTCTTCCTGAATGCCGTTCTTCTTCAGGAACTCCACTACGATGCGAGTGTCCTTCTCGATACAATCGTAGATTTCCGACGGGTCGTTGCCCAGCTCTTTGAACTTGAGAGGCCAAGTCGCCTTGTTCGCCTTCACCTCTTTTTCCGAGAGACCTTTAGCCGTTACTGTGCGGTCCATTTCCTTGAACTGCACGATACCTTGCTTGATAGCTCCTCCTGCCAGGAAGAGACCAATGGCGAGAATCAAAGCCTCGCCCCAATACTTAAACTGAATAGACTTCATAAACCAAAGTGTTTAATTTCGCCGTAAAGTTACGCTTTCTTGCCGAATTATTCGCCATATTTAGAGGATTTCTTTCAAAAGAACATGAAAAAAGTGTCGGAAAGTTTTGCAGGTTTCAAAAAAAGCTGTACCTTTGCAACCGCATTTCAGAGGAAAGGCGTTCTTGGCAACCTTGAGAAGGAGCCAAAATTATTAGAAAGAACACATTAGTTTGGAGAGGTGGCGGAATTGGTAGACGCGCTACTTTGAGGTGGTAGTGCCGCGAGGCGTGGGAGTTCGAGTCTCCTCCTCTTCACTCTGTGTCAGGCGGAAATAGCTCAGTTGGTAGAGCACAACCTTGCCAAGGTTGGGGTCGCGAGTTCGAGTCTCGTTTTCCGCTCGGAGAGCAAACGAGGCTCAAGGTGAATTTAAGCATCGAGTCTCGTTTTCCGCTCGGAGAGCAAACGAGGCTCAAGGTGCTTTGCATCGAGACTCGTTTTTCTGTTTTGCCCAGGTGGCGGAATGGTAGACGCGCGCGTTTCAGGTGCGCGTGCCGCGAGGCGTGCAGGTTCGATTCCTGTTCTGGGCACAAATGAAGGCTGGTAACTTATTGGTTGCCAGCCTATTTTGTTTTGTCGGGTATAAATGGGGTTTCGTCATATCCTATGGGGCGGAACTGCTTTTGCTGATCGCTATACACGAATCCGTATCCGTGGAGATAGTTCTTTATGTCTTCAGGTTCAGCCCCAAAGTTGTAGCACAAGGACTCCAGCGTGTCAAACTCCTCGTCACGAAGCAGCATATTCACGCTCGAAACCAATATGGCAGGGTCTTTTGGCAGGTAATCCATCGTCTTAGTGGATTTCTTCCAAAGCTCCTGTCTCAGAGTCAATAATGAAGCCTCTGACGACAATATCCTTTGGCACCAACGGATGTGTCTTGATAGTCTCAACAGTTTTGCGGACAGAGGTAGGAGTGTCCCTGAAGCCCTCCAGCCATTGATTGAGGTCTATTCCGCATTTGCGGATAGTGTCGAGTGTCTCGTCTGTTACTCCACGGGCAATCATTTCATGGTGGAAGTGGTCGTAGCTCATGTGGCAGGCACCACAATGAGAGTGAGCCACCACCATAATCTCCTGCACTCCCAATTCGTAGATGGCGACAATCAGACTACGCATGGCCGAGTCGAAAGCAGAAATCACCAAACCTCCAGCGTTCTTAATAATCTTTGCGTCACCATTCTTTAGTCCAAGAGCAGCCGGGAGCAGTTCTGTCAAACGTGTGTCCATGCAGGACAACACAGCCAGCTTCTTGTCCGGATACTTGTCCGTCAAATACTTCTCGTAGCCTTTCTGAGCCACGAAAGACTTATTGTATTCAATAATCTGGTCTATCATACTTCTATTTTTATTCGTAATACTTAATACTCAATTCATCACCCCTTCTTGTTGTTTTGTTCTTCCAGAAATCTTAACTCAGCCTCCAACATCTCAAGCTTCGGCATCTTGTAGCCTGCCTCACGGGCAATCTCTATGGGACGGGTATAAATATAGTATAGTTCCATGGGGCGATGGAAGTCGTAGTCAAGTCGCATAGACGGAGAATAAGGCGTCATGGAATCTGTGATTTCAATCATCTTGTCAACAAACGAACTGTCAATGTTCTTGATGCCTAAGTGTTGGGCAGCTCCCACCACCTCCATCATCTGCTCACGAATCAGTCTTCTGGTTGCTTCGTTCTTCAGCAGCAGGTCTGTTTGGGTGTGCAGGGCAACGGTCATACCATTGAACGGCATATTCCATACAGCTTTCTTCCAGCGTGCCTCATGATATTCCACAAGTTCCGCTTGAATGCCTGCGAGGCGAAACTCGTCAACAACTATCTGCATCAGCGTTTCGTCCTTGCAAGAGTAATTGGCCAGATTGATGCTGCCATAACATTGGTGATTCACGCGTCCAGGCTCTGTCTTGGCAGAGCAGATGAATGCCAGTCCCGCAGCCAGTTGTACATCAGGGAACATCTTCTGAACATCCTCCTCTATGCCAATGCCGTTCTGAATGAGCACTACCAATGTCTGATGATGTAGCAAATGTGACAACAACGAATTCAGCAAACTGTTATTGACTGATTTCAGACAAACCAGCACCACATCGCATGGCGGCATATCCTCTGTATGCTGATAGGCGTTGACATCTGTCAGATGGAACGACCCATTGCAGGAGTCAACCTGCAGGCCATGCGCTTTGACATACTCATAATCGCTATGAAGTAGGAAATGCACTTCCTGTCCTGAGTGAGCTAATTTCGCTCCATAATATCCTCCAATGGCGCCTGTGCCGATAACTCCGTATTTCATTGTTATTCTTTTCTCAAGTCATTTTATAATCAGTTTGTCACCAGACAGGTCAACCTCGAAGAGGTGGGGAATACGGACTGTTCGACCTTTGGAGTCGTTGGCGTGGCTATGTATTGACATCATCCACTGACCATCGAAACGTTGGAAAAGCATTGAATGACCAAAGTTCGGAGGCGTAATGGGATTGGGCTCCTGAATCCAAGGACCATCAAGTGTCCCGCTTTCTGAGTACGCCACTCCTTGAGTATATTCACCAAACACCCATGAAGTCCATAGCATGCCTAAGCGGCCTGTGCCAGTGAGGAATAGCCACGGGCCATCGGTCACTTTGTTCCATGTAATGTTTCCATCGCTGTCCTTTTCGCGGCTCCAAGGTGAATCGCTTGCACGGAAAAGAACCTTCGGTTCACCAACAGTACCGCTAAAGTCAGGCTTCAACTCAATTTTCTCGATGGTACCGTTCCAGTTCTGCAACCATTCGCCACAGAAAACCATATAGGGCTTGTTGTCAGTATCACGCCAAAAAGTTCCGTCAAGCGTAGGACGATAGGCTGGCAGATATGTGGCATCACCAAACGTGTGATAAGGTCCCATAGGATTGTCGGAACGTAGCACCTGACAAGCTCTGCGCTCAATGACATTACCTCGAACGGTGTCAATTTTTACCTCGCGGTTAGTGAAAGTGGCGAAGTAATAGTACCACCCGTCTCCCGTCTGATGTAGTTCTGCAGCCCAGATCATAGGGTGAGATCCCATCCATGAGTCTTTGTCAAACTCGGTCACACGGTAAGGCCCTTCCCATAGCTTCAGATCAGGACTCCGCCACATCATTCCGCCTGTGCCGGTCATGTAGTACATCTTAGTCTTTTGGTCTGCAAGTATAGCAGGGTCGCTCAGACGGATAGAGTCTAAAGGAACATTGTGTCGAACTTCAAATGTTCTTGTTTGCGCCTGTGTTTTGAATATACACAGAAGACAAGTGAAGATAGTTGCAATGACAATCTTATTCATAATAGTTTCTTTCATATCAGCTTTCGACAATGTCGCCAATAATTGCTCCTAACATATGATACGCATATCCTTTTTATAGTAGCAAATTTCTCTGCAAATTTAAGAAAAAGTTATGAATTAAGAGTAAAGGGCAAAGAAAAAACCTCACCCATGAAGGTCTTATGTAGCACTATTCGTTTACTGTAACCTTTTTCTATATATCGTAAGGGCATTTTAAACGATTGGAACAGTATTTTATGCTCCAAACCTATCAAATAAGAAACTTTCTGCTCGGAAATCCAAACAAAATGCTTAACTTTGTCACAAGAAAAACAATATATTAGTTTTACAACAGAAAAGCTCCCAAATCTGTTGATGTGCAACAATAAGCAGTATGACCAGGAAACAGATAGCAGTAAACATAGTTCTTAGCCTTATCTGTCTTACAGTTAAAGCCAACGGTGTTATTTGGCAGATAGGCACACCAGACGGTAGTGCATCGGAGTTTGCCCTTGCTCCTAATTGCTACGAAGATTATGTAAAGTCTGATTTTGGTTATGAGGACCGCTTCTTTGTCGTCGGACATTCCACTCCGGCACAAGACTTCTGCTATGTCCTGCCTGGCCCAAAGGACCGATGGGCTGGGACAAGCCCTACGGCAGGTGAACGTGTGCATAGCGCTATCATCTTGTTCTGCCTCAGGTATGTAAGCAAGAAAGCCCATGCCATCCTTCGCATCAGGCTTGTTGATGCCCATCCCGCTGGGTCGCTGCTCAAAGTACAGGTGGGTGAACGAAGTCAGAAATTTCAGTTGCACGGTACGTCGGGAGACGATGCTGTGATGGGGCGCTATGACCATACTCCGGGTATGACCCTTGAGGTGCCGCTCGTCGCTTCTGACCTCAGACGTGGCGACAACCTCATCACGCTCACTGTTCTTGAGGGCTCATGGGTAGTTTTTGATGCCGTGACACTTGAGGGCACAGGTCTCCGTCTGGCTGACAGCACAATCTCCAAGCACTTGCTCAAGGTTAAGTCGGCTCGCTATGATCTGTCTGACCATAAACCCAAGAAGAATGCCACCCCCGCTGACTATGTCGACACAAGTATCGGCACGGGCCATTCCCGTTGGATGATAGCTCCCGGACCATGGATGCCTTTCAGTATGGTCAAACTCAGCCCAGACAATCAAAACTCTGGATGGCAGGCGGGTTACCAGCCAAGTATCGAGTCGATCGGGTGCATGAGTCACATCCACGAATGGACGATGGCAGGCCTTGGCATGATGCCTACCAACGGCCCGCTCCAGACGGAAGTAGGCGACGAGAAAGACCCAGATTCAGGCTATCGCTCACGCATTGACAAAAACTCCGAACAGACCCCGCTCGGTTATTATTCCGTCCGTCTCACGGATACTGATATTCAGCTCGAAGCAACGGCCACCACACGTTGTGCTATGCAACGCTACACCTTTCCCAAGGACAGGGACGGCCGTGTGATGGTGGACCTCAGCATCCCAGCCGAGTATGGTTACAAGATAGAAGATGCCGAGATACGCCAGGTGGACGAATACCGGCTTGAAGGCTATTCCCATCAGCTGACGCCAAACGTGTGGAGCCAGGATGCCCACCAGGAATATATCGTCCACTTCGTCATAGAGTTTAACGCTCCCATCATGCGTAGCGGATTTTGGATGAACGACGAACGTTTAAAAGGCCGTCACATGAAGGGCGAACGTCTCTCCAAGGCCGGCTTCTACGTGGAGTTTGACACGAAACGTCAGCATCGCATATTGGCGCGTTCGGCCATCTCATACGTAAGCATAGATAATGCAGCACTCAATCTTGCGGAGGAACTCACGGTTCCATTCGGATGGGACTTCGATAAGGTTGTACGCTATCAACGGCAGACATGGAACGAGCTCCTTGGACGCATCGAGATAGAGACTGATGATGTCAAGGAGAAGGTGCGCTTTTATACCAACCTCTACCGTACCCTCTGTCGTAACTGCTATAGCGATGTTAACGGCGACTGGGTAGGACCAGACGAGAAGGTGCGTCGCCTTCCTGATCCGAAGCACGATATGGCGCTGGGGTGTGATGCTTTCTGGAACACATTCTGGAATCTCAATCAAGTTTGGAACCTCGTTTACCCGGAATGGAGCTCACGATGGGTGCGTTCGCAACTGGCGATGTACGATGCTTGTGGTTGGCTGGCCAAAGGACCTGCTGGCATGGAGTATGTGCCCGTCATGGTGGGCGAGCACGAGATACCCCTCATGGTGTCTGCATGGCAGATGGGTATCCGCGACTTTGACGGACACCATGCCTTGGAGGCTATGGTGCATCAGCAGACGTCATCAGCTCGTCATGTCGATGGCGGATTTGCAGGCAACAGAGACCTTGAGTCTTATCTAAAATATCACTATGTTCCTTGTGATAAGGGACGGTTCAGCAATACCTTGGAGTATGCCTACGATGATTGGACTGTATCGCAGATGGCAGCCTCTCTAGGTGATACCGCGACGGAACGTATCTTCGCAGAGCGGGCCTCGTGGTGGCGCAATGCCATCAATCCGGCTAATGGCTATGCTCATCTGCGGGATAGCCTTGGACGCTTCTCTGCCGACTTCGACCCCTTCAAGTCGGGCGCCAATGCCCAATATGTGGAAGGTAACGCCTGGCAGCTCAGCTATTTTGTGCCGCAGGATGTCGATGGCCTTATCGACCTGATGGGACGCAAGGCTTTTGTGGATAGGTTGGAGTGGGGTTTCGTCAATAGTGAGCCTGTCCGTTACAATGCACCTGGAGATGCCTATTGGGATTACCCAGTCGTGCAAGGAAATCAGCAGAGCATGCATTTTGCCTTCCTCTTTAACTGGGCTGGACGTCCCGACTTAACACAGCGCTGGACACGCTCCGTACTGGAGCGCTATTACGGCTATGGAGTGTGGAATGCCTATCTGGGTGACGAGGACCAGGGACAGATGAGCGCTTGGTTCGTCATGGCAGCTTTAGGACTCTTCCAGATAGACGGTGGCTGCCAGAAAGAACCCATATACGAGTTGGCTAGCCCGCTCTACCCCAAGACAACTATCCATCTTGGCGAGCGCTACGGACGTGGCAAGGACTTTGTTATTGAAGCACGAAACACATCAGAGGAAAATCTGTACGTCAACAAGGCTACCCTCAATGGCAAGCCCCTTACGACATTCTTTTTCCCAGCCAGCGAACTACTCAAGGGGGGCCGCCTAGTGTTGGATATGACTTCTGAATGCAAACAAACCAATGATAAAGAATAAGCAAAAATGTTGAGGGTTTTGAAAAAATATGTATATTTGCAGCGATAATACAAATACACTTTCCCAAATAGCAATAATTCCTTTTTTGATATGAAGTCTTATCCATTGCTCCAGTCACAGTTGGGCGTCTTTTATGACTGCATGAAATTTCCGCAGGTGATGCAGTATAACATCCCTTGCATCGTACCTTTGACCGACGACATCGATTCCGACCGCCTTGAGGCTGCTCTGCAGACTGTCTTTCAGGTTAGGAAGGAACTGCGTATCCGTTTTTTCATCAACGAAAACGGCGAGCCTCGGCAGTATGTCGACGATAGCAAGACACTGACTATCGTGCGTCGTAAGATGACGGAAGTCGACTTCGACGACTATGCCCATCACCGCTTTTGCCGTCCCTTCGACATCATGGGCGACGAGCCGCTGATTAGGGCTGAACTTGTAACAACACCAGAAAAAACCTACCTGCTGGTTGATATTCATCATATGGTGACCGACGGAACAAGCTATTTGGTGCTTTTCCCCCAGCGAGACTTACCATTGGCATACGAAGGGAAGCCGCTGCCCCCACAGGAATACGGCATGCTGGAGGCTGCCGAAGACGAGTATGCTCGTTTGGGCGACGAGGAATACCTGCGGGCAAAGGAAGTGATGAAGGAGAAATATGCAGGCGTGGATTTGGCCACACTTTCGGCTCGTCCAGAAAATCCTGTGGGCGAGATGGGACAGGAGTCGGCCTATGTCAATAGGACAATGGTAGACAACTGGTGCAAAGAGAATGATTTTGCACCTTATCAGCTGCTTCAGGCGGCATTCAGCTATGTGCTCGCTCGACTACTGCGCGAGGAGAAGGTGGCCTTTACCACCATCTATCACGGACGTCGTGACCCGCGTGTTCGTCAGGCATACGGCATGTTTGTTCGTACTATCCCGTTTATGATGGAGATACACAAGGAACAGACCGTTCGCCAGTACATCGATGCCGTTCATACGGAAATGAAGGCTACTTTGTCGCAGCTGGCCTATCCTTTCTCGCATTTCTGCCGCGACCTAGGCGTCCACCCAGGCATCTCGTTCAACTTCACAGCTCTGCCCGGCTGGGAGGAGGAATACCACTTTGGTGACCATCATTGTCCGTTTGTTCAGCAAGACCGTGGCGACGTCTTTTATGACCTTTTGGCACACATCTTCATCGTGGGCGCGGCTGTAGCGGGCGACAACTCCTCGGAGGATGAGTATTACGACATCCGCATGGAGTCGAGTCTGGCGATGAACAGCCGCAAGACTATGCGCATGATGGCTGATGCCATCAAAGCTACCATGGAGCAGATGATGGCACATCCCGATGAGGACATCAACAGCATTAGCATCGTTAGCGACGACGAAGCCAAGCGCATCATTAAGATAGGTATGGGCAAGGATATTGACGTAGACCTGAGCAAGACGTTCGCTAACCTCTTTACCGAACAGACGCAACGTACGCCCGATGCCCCAGCCATAGTGGATAAGGACAGCCAGTTGACTTATGGCGAGATGGACAGGTATTCGAATGCGCTTGCCCGCCAGCTCATAGAATTTGGCGTGCAGCCCAACGACTTTGTTTGTGTCATGCTCGACAGGGTGAAGGAGTTCCCGCTGTCTGTTCTGGCCATCCACAAGGCCGGCGCTGCCTACACACCCCTCGACTTCGAGTATCCCAACGAGCGTCTGAGCTATATGCTTGAGAATTCTGAGTCGAAGGTGCTCATCACCTCGCGAGACGTGCTGACTGCCAAGCAGGAAGAGGGCGGTTTCGATTCTGCCGCTGCCCACACATTCTTCATCGACGACTTCATGGCAGAGATCGGTTCCGCAGGTGGGTCTGTCATAACTGCACCCATCGATCTGTCTCGTCCCGACAGTCTTGCTTATATGATATACACTTCTGGCTCTACGGGCAAGCCCAAAGGCGCCATGCTCCATCAGGCGGGTCTGCGCAATTTCATAGCTGTTGTCATCGACATGGAGCATCTCACTGCAGCTGACCGTGTCAGCGGTCACCGCTCGTTCTCTTTCGATGCCCACATCGAAGATATGTATCCAGTACTCACACTAGGCGGCTCGTTCCACATCATGCCTACCGAGATTCGCAAGGACCTCAATGCCATCCGTCAGTTCCTTTTCGATCATCATATTACGGGTGGCGGCTACTCAACTGCCATGACCTGCCTGCTGCTCAATACCTTTGACGACCTGCCCATCCGCTTTACGACGGGTGGTGGCGAGAAGATGGACGGTGTATATAGTGACCACATCGAGATTATTAATGTCTATGGACCTACGGAGTGTACCGACGACACCTCTTATTATAGCATCTCGCCAGGTCAGCGCGTAGAGAACATTCCCATCGGGCAGAGTGTTGCCAACAACTGGAATTTCATCGTTGATACGGCAGGAAACCTAGTGCCACAGGGCGTAGCTGGCGAGTTGTGTTTCGCCGGCATACAAGTGGGTTGTGGCTATTGGCGGTTGCCCGAGCGTACAGCCAAGTCGTTCGTCGATTGTCCGTTCGTAAGTCACGACCGCTGGGGACGTCCCGTCCGTATGTACCATACCGGTGACCTCTGTCGCTGGAACGAGGAGGGACAAATAGAGTACTTGGGACGTATTGACACGCAGGTGAAATTGCGCGGTTTCCGTATCGAACTGGGTGAGATTGAAAGCAAGGCACTCAACATCGAGGGTGTCCGACAGGCAGCTGCCGAGGTGCGCAAGGTGATGGGTAACGAACATCTGGTGCTTTACTACACAGTCGATGAGGGTTCGCCCATCGACGATGAGACTATTCGCTCCGCCCTTGCCGCATCGTCACTTGCCGAATACATGGTGCCAGATGCTTATATGTGCCTCGAAGCTATGCCGATGACACCCAATGGGAAGATTAACCGTAAGGTGCTGCCCGTGCCCGAGTTAAAGCGTACCATCGACTTCGTGGCGCCAGAAGGAGAGATGGAGCAACTCTTTGCTCGCATCTTCTCCGAGGTGCTCAACATCGAGCAGGTAGGTGCTCTTGACGATTTCTTCGAGATTGGCGGCACCAGCCTCAATGCCATCAAGATTATTGTCGAGGCTAGCAAGCGTGGAGTGAAGATTGTCTTCAACGACCTCTTCAACCAGAAGACGCCAAGGGCTTTGGCAGCTTTCGTGACGAACCGGACGGAAGACCTCAATAGCGTCTCCCACGAAACTGAGAGCAAAGCGTCTGGACAGGGTGATGGCCCGCACGACTCTTCTGCTTTCTCCGAACTGCTCAGCAAAAACACCCTCAATGTGTTCCGCAATGGTGAACGCCAAACCGTGGGCGACGTACTGCTGACAGGTGCTACCGGCTATTTGGGCATGCATATCCTTAACGAGTTGCTGACGTCCTACGACGTCCACATATATTGTCCTCTTCGCAAGAAATCCGGTGAAGACCCACTGCACCGCCTCAAGACCATGTTCTTCTATTATTTCGGCAAGACGGAAGCGTTTGCCCAGATTGACCAGCGTGTGACTGTGTTTGCTGCCGAAGTCACTCAGCCCGATGCCCTCGACAACTTCGACCATCGGAACCTCACTGTTGTCAACTGCGTGGCCAACGTGAAGCACTTCTCTGCTGGCAATGACATCGAGTTGGTGAATATTGAGAGCGTACGCCACCTCATTACCTTCTGTCTGCGAACCGATTCCCGACTAATCCATATCTCCACCACTAGCATAGCAGGCCTTAGTGTCGATGGAGTGCCAGGACCTGACGTCAAGCTCACTGAGCAGGCTTTGTGGCTGGGTCAGAACATTGATGAGAACAAGTACGTCTATTCCAAATACAAAGCCGAGGAACTTGTGCTCGATGCCATCGCCCATCACGGTCTTGAAGCGAAGATAATGCGAGTCGGTAACCTCTCAGCCCGACAGAAGGACGGCGAGTTCCAAATCAACTTCAACACCAACAACTTCCTGGCTCTGCTCCGTGCCTACGTCATCATCGGCATGGTGCCTTACGAAGCCCTAGGCAACGTGTTTGAGTTCTCTCCAATCGACGAGGTGTCGCGCGCCATCATGTTGCTTGCCACAACGCCCAAAGAGTGTACGGTGTTTCATCCCTACAACATCCATCGCCAGTATCTTGCTGACATCCTCAACGGCTTTTCTGCTGCCGGCATTACTCTGAACTATGTAGAGTCCGAAGAGTTCCAGAAGGCATTGGAGCGCATGATGGAGAATCCCGACCTAGTCACCTTGCTGCGCCCGCTGATGGCCTACAACCTGAGCAGCACCCATCAGATGCGCTGGATAGAAGCTGACAACGACTACACCACGCAAGTGCTCTACCGCTATGGTTTCCAGTGGTCTCCCACAGCCCGCGACTATGTCCATCGCTTTGTAGACACCATCATCGGCTTCGACTATTTTAACAGTTAGAAGTTGAAGTACGACATGATGTCCGTTTGGGGCACAAAGAAAGGCTGGTAATTCTTGGTTGCCAGCCTTATTTGTTTTGTTTCGTGGAAGTTGATCAGAACAAAACCGCTCCGCCGTTAGGCAGGACGGTCAACTTCACATTGCCTTTTTTGTCTGCTTTCAAGGGCAGCGACACAGTATTACTTATATTGCCTTCATCTGTGATGAGGTCCTTAACATTATATTTATTGACATCGAGCGACAAATTGAGCGGCTCATTTTGGGCATTGAGAGCGGCGATGTACCATTGATCTGCATGTCTGCGTGCCAGGACAACATACTTCCCGGGGTAGCCGTCGATGAAGCGTGTCTCGTCCCAAGTTGTGGGAACCTGCTTCATGAAGTCAATTTCGAATTGAGGTTGTTCTGTAAGGTTGCGAGGTGTGAGTGCGAAGTTCTGCCCGCTCGACTGGAAGACGATGGCTGTAGCGAGTTCAAAGGCATCAGAAGTGCGACGCGTATTGCCCTTGTCTGGGTCTTTGTGGAGACGTTTCTGAAGGACTGTTCCGCCGTATTCCATTGAGCCCACAGCATTGCGAACGAAGGGATGAAGGCAAGCATGGCGCGCTTCCATCTCGCAGAAACCTTGGCTGAAATAAAGGTTCTCGCTGGCCAAGACGGCTTCCGAACTGCAATAGTTGGGGTACATCTTCTCCCAACCACGCGGCAGAGTGCAGCCGTGGAAGATGACCTGAATGCCAAAGTCATTAGCGTCGGAGAGGATGGCTTCATAGAGACGCATAGTCTCTTGCTTGTCGCCGCCGAAGAAGTCCACCTTGATGCCAGCCACACCACCATCGTGGAGCCACTTCATTTCCTTCTTTCGGACGATAGGGTTGTGCATGCATTGACGGGCACTTTGAGGTGCGTTGTTCCATCCGCCATTACTGTTGTACCATACCCATGGCCGTACACCTTTCTCCTTGCAGTAGGCAAAGAGTTTCTCCATGCCCGTACGTCCGATGTTCTCATACCAACCGCCATCGATGAGGCACCCTTCCCAACCGAGATTCGCGGCGAGGTCGATGAACTTCACCTGGTCGTCGTAGTTGATGCTCGCATCTTGCCAGATAATCCACGACCAAGTGTTGCGCGAGCCCTTATAGTCGATGCTTGGTTCATAGAGTTGTTCCACGACGTCCCACGTAATGGTGGTCTCCACGATGGGCTTCAGCGTTGGTCCGAAGGTAATGGTACGATAAGGCGTCCATTGCGTCATCCAGTCGTAGGGAGAGATGTTGCAGTCGGCGAGTCCCAACTGAGCGCCTGTGCTGCCGAAGCCATTGTTTTCTCCCTCCATGGGGAAGGCGATGGTGAAGAGGCCGTCAGGTGTGGCATCGCTGAGATGGCTTCCACAATAGTTGCTGCTAACGCCTGTCTCGCTTATTAAGAGCCAGCCTTTGTCGCCTTCATGGAAGAGGCAAGGGAAGGTCCAACCTTTTCCGTATTGACTGCGCTTAGTGATGGGTTCGTCCCAGATGTATCCCTCTTCGTAACTTGGCTTTGTTTGCATCCATCCCACCATCGGGTCGCTTTGCGGACAGATAAAGGCTGTGGCATCCGTTGGCAGACGGAAGCCTGATGCCTCGCCCGTTACGACGATTGCCGTGGTTTGGCTTCCTTGTCCTTGCATGATGCGGTAACTGTAGGCGATGTTATTGTTGAAGACTCGGAACCCGACCATCATCATCAGTTTTCGCTTTTTTGCTTCAGGATTGGTGAACATGAGGACGAGGCCGTTTTCCTCTGAGTTGATCTCGCTCTGCTTGCTTTGGCGCAAGTGATACTGCTGCTTATGCGTTCCTCCTTCAGGTCGTTCCTCTTGAATGAAAGTGAGGTCTTTGCTCAGGTCGGCCACGTTGGTGTAGAGCCCGAGCGGCGAGTCAAGGAGCATCGGCACGTCGAGCGTGTCTGGCACGGCTCCCTTTTTCTTCGCTTTAACGAGTTGGCGATAGCCGGCAGAATAGGTGAGTCGGCCGTCTTCGAGTTTCACATCGAGATAGGTAAGACCGTCTGGTGACAGAATTCTCTCTTTCTTCGCCATCATGCAGAGAGGCAGAAGAAGCATGGACAAAAGTGTCCATTTCGCACTAATAAGGTTTCGTTTTAACATATTCTTAATTCTTTTGGTATGCTTTTCGGTCGAGCTTGCCGTTGTAGGTGTGCTTAATGGCATCAACGGACTCGTATAGTAGGGGGATTTTATAGTTTTCAATGCGTCCTTTCAGGAAGTCAGCTATGTCTTTTGGCTTTACTTCTTTGTCTTGTTTGGAGACATAAAGGAGCTTGGGAACTGTGCCGAGGAGGATGTGTTGGGAAGGAATGCAAATGCAATCGGCAACGAGTGGGAACGAACTAACTGCTTCTTCCACTTCCGAAGGGTTCACTTTGTAGCCTCCCACATTGATGACATCGTCCTGTCGTCCAAGCAGATGGAGCATCCCGTTTTCATCGATATTGCCGATGTCGGAAGTGTAGATTTCACCTCCTCTAAGGACTTGAGCCGTCAGTTCTGGAGCGCCAACATAACCCGTCATGATGGTCTGGCCAGAACAAACCACTCTGCCTTCTTCGTTGATGCGAACCGAGGAGTGCTTCATCGGCTTTCCCAAGAGGCCTGGCTCGCAGCCGTACTTGCTGAACTCGTAGCTGCAAATGATTCCCGTCTCTGTCGAAGCGTAGGTATTGAAAAGGCGAGAGTGGGGAAGTATCTTGCAGAGCGACTCCATATCGCTTTGTGAGATTGCAGCTGCTCCCGTTTCGATGAAGTCAATCTTCGAGGCGACGGCAGCCAAGTTCTTTGAGGCAATCTGCAAAAGCATCCTGATGCTCGATGGAACGAGGAATGTCGCGAACTTCGTGAAAGGCAGTTCGAAGACTGAGAAGAAAGCATTGAGGTCCTTCAGACTCTCCATAATATATAATGTGCCGCCAGTCATGAGCGTGGGATATATCTTTGAAAGACTGCCAAGATGATTGAGCGGACCACAAACGATGAAGAGCAAATCGTGGGTGAATCCAAGCCTGTCAATCAGGTTCTCGGCATTCGCATTCCATGCTTTTGCTGAAATCATCACCCCTTTTGCCTTGCCAGTCGTTCCTGTAGTATACAGAATGTCAGAGCATTCGCCGTTTAAACATTTGCCATTTACTTCTTCACGAATTTGTTGCTGACGTTCTTTAGGGGTGGAACTTTCGAGGGGGACGCAAATTCCTCCGCAATGATGTGTGGCACAATAGGTTACGATGAAGTCGGCATTTTGCTTGGAAATGAAGACATGGGACTTCCCTTCTGAGAGTCCTTCCCCTTTCAAAAGGTTTGCTTTCTCCTGAATACGTTTCCAAAGAGACGAGTAGGAGAGGGTTTCATTGCCCCAGATGACAGCCGCTTTGTTTGGTGTCAGCTTGGCAAAATGCTCTATATGTTCCTCTAAAGTCAACATTTCATTTCCTGCCTAATAATGTCCTTCTGTTTTATGCTCTTGCCCTCGTTCGAAAACGTGGCACGTCATGTTTGCAATTAACTAGTGTGAAGTTTGCGATTTACTAGTGTGACGATTGCAATTTACTAGTGTGACGTTTGCGATCGTGGCACGCCATGTTTTTCCTCTAGGCATTTCTTCCCAGTTTCTCTTCCACCATCCTGATGATAGAGTCGATGGTTTTGAGGTTCTTGGGGGTTGCGTCTTTCGCTTCCAGAGTGATGCCGTATTCTTCGGAGAGGAGCATCAGAATGGTTGTCACGCCAAGAGAATCGAGTTCGCTAAAAAGGAAGTCCGATTCCAGGTTAACCATTGGAAGCGCATTTGTCAGGAGTTCAATGATTCGTTCTTTCATATTCTATAGTTTTTCAAATCGTTGGGGAAATCGCTTCATCATCCATCTGAAGAGCAAAGGCGGAATGAGGTAAGCCATCAGTACGACAGAGAACATGCCGATGATGGTGACCTCAGCCAACGAATGCAGGGCAGGATGTTTGGCAAAGATGAGTGTGCCGATTCCGATGAACATGATTAAAGCGGAGAGGATTATGCTGCGTTTGTAGGGGGCGAGAATGGGTTTCTTGTGAATGTACTCTGAGATGCAGCCCTCAGTCATAAAGATAGTATAGTCGTCGCCCTGTCCGAAGATGAAGGTTGCAAGAATGATGTTGACTATGTTGAACTTTATGCCAAGCAAAGACATGATGCCCAAAATCCATATCCAACTGATTGCCATCGGAATGAACGAAATGATGGCCAACTCGATTCGACGGAAGGAAAGCCAAAGGAAAACGAAGACAATGAGCGAACATGCCCAGCCAACATAGTTGAAATCACCCGAAAGAGCATCCGCTACAGACGAGTGAAGCGAGCCGATATCGAAGGCTTCAGGCAAGACTTTCCTGACCTGTTCGACGTCTTTCTTCTTGACAGAAAGGGTTTCCACTATCGTGGCGTTTCCCTTTTTGCCTGCCCGAGAAACGTTTCCAGCAAAGGCTTTGGAGGTTAAGGGAAGGAAGTCGTCGAAAGATTTGGTTGTTTGTCTCGATTGGATAATGTCGGCAAAATCGGAGAAAGCCTCTGCCGAGAAGCCATGCTTGGCTGCTTTCTCATCTAATGTACTAATGAGGTCAGGATGACTATCAAGCCATTCGTTCCATCGGTTAATGCGGATTTCTTGTTCCTTTAGCGAAGGCAAAAAGCGATTAACACCTTGGTGATTCGCAATCAGACCTTCTTCTGTAAGTGAGTCAATTACAGCCTGTTTCGATTCCGAGCAAGCAAGCGCATCATCGAAATCTGTGGCAGAAGAAAGGAGGTAAAGCGCGACATTGTCTTCCGAACCATTCCCATCGAAGAACTTTTGGAAGTAAGCCATGTCCTCTTTCTGCTCTGCAGTCATGTAGTTGATGTTCGACACATCGGAATCAAACTTGACAGAAAGGCTGAAATAACCAAAGACAAGAGTCAGCACAGCCACCAAAACGACAAGCCATCGCTTCCTGTCAACCTGCACGGAAGCAAGGTGGGAAAGAATATCTCTGTTGTCCGTCGTCCGTTGTCCGTTGTCTGCCGTCCTCAAAAGGTGTGGCAAGTAAACCAACACAAAAAGGATAGTGCCAACCAGAAGGAAGGAAGCGAAGAGTCCGAGGTCGCGTAAAGCAATCGACTTAAGCGGCACCAAGGCAAGGAAAGCCCCGACTGTCGTGATGTTGCCTACTAGGAGAGGCGTAGTTATTTCACGAAGGGCCTGACGGATATCTGGTTGATGCCCCGCATGACTGGTAAGGTGAAGCGGATAGTTGACTGCAATACCGATAATAATACTCGATATGCCAATGACAATCATCGAGACGTTGTCGTGCACCAAAGCCATTCCTCCAAGAGCGAAGAGCCAGCCCCAAAGAACGGACAAGGCGATGAGCACGATGTCCCGGAACCTGCGAAAAGCGTAGAGTAACAATGCCAAGATGAGAATTGCAGCCAAAAAAACAGCCAAGATACTGTCGCGCATAATCTGCTTTGCATTGCCCACAGCAACCTGCGGACCACCGATGACGCGTGCCTTTATCTTAGGGAAATCTGTTTGCATCTTCTTGATGGATTTGTCAAGCAGGGTAATAAGTTGGGCGTTCTTCTTCGTTTCGCTACTGCCGAAAGGCGATGAAAGCATCACGATGGCCTTTGTCATATCGGGTGTGAAGATGTAGCCATCGTATATCTCAAAGTGCATCTGCCTTTGAGTTTGCTGCAGTTCTTCCATCAACGGGGTAAAGAACCCAAGCGGGTCGCGACTGATGTTCTCGCTTATAAGGCTGCCTGTTGGAAGCATTAAGGCGTTCAAGTCGTCCTCAAGTTTCTCGTCCATGAAGTTTGGCAAAGCGAGAAGACTGTCCATTCGCCTATAGTCGTCTTCGGCCAGGAAGAGTGGCGCGTTTGCGTAAACGAAGTCCATCGTTTCGGAAAGGCTTTCGAGGTCGAATGTAGCCTGCATGTCTTGGCACCAATTTGCCGTGTCGCTCTCCTCAACGGAACTCACGAAACAATCTATCGCTTCTGTCGTTTCTTCGGCATCACCCATGCTTTCGAAAACGACAAAGAGTCGGTTCATGCCCGATATGTCCTGATAAACAGCCATTCGTTCCCTGTTTGTTTCGCTGAGGGGAAGGAAGTCTTGGATGTCTTCTTTATAGGAAAGACGCATGATGGACACTAGCAAAGCCATCGTTATGACAAGGAGCGAAGCCCATCGAATGATGGCGTGTTCGCGAAGGTAATCAAATATCTTCAGTATCGTCATAAGTCAAGACCTTTAAGCCAACTGAGGAACTCATCCTTCCAGGCACGACACTCTGCTGTACCTTTCGCGTTGGAAGCGCCGAAGCCGTGTCCTCCTGTCTGGTATTGAATGTAGCGATGTTCGACACCTTGAACGGTTAGGGCGGAGTCGAGAAGTTCCGAATTGTGATATTTCACGACTGGATCATCCTTGCAATTAACGAGAAAGACTGGCGGACAACCTTTCGTGACATGTTTTTCGAGAGAAAGCGAGTCGCGCATAGACTTGTTGTATTTCCTGTACTCGCCTAGCAAAGCACGTCTGGAACGCTTGTGAGTGCAAGGGTGCGACATGCTTACCACAGGATAAATGGCTGCGACAAAGTCAGGAAGCGAGTGTGATTGTTCAGCGGAATGCATGGCTAAATGTCCTCCAGCCGAGAATCCCATCACGCCTATACGATGTGGATTGATGCCATATTCTGTGGCATGTTCGCGAACAAACCTGATGGCTTGCTGCAAATCGTTTAGCATGTCTGGATGCTGATGCCCTTTAAACAAGAGCCGAGAATGTGTTATGTAGGGCACGATGCCTTGTACGCGATACTTCAACACGAAGGCAGAGATGCCATTTCCCTGCAACCATCGGGCAACTTCGCTGCCTTCAGTCTTCATGTCATGCCAGCAATAAGACCCGCCAGGACAGACAATTATGGCTGTGACGGGTGTCTCGCTTTCTGCCAGGAAAGGCGTAAGCCTGTCGGATGCCAAGGATTGAAGGCTGAGCAGGAAGGCTATGGAAAGGAGAAACTGCTTAGACATCTTGTTCTATTTTGTTTGCGATTTCAGCATATCTTTGCCTATAGTATTTCCTGAGGCTTGATGCTTGAGCCATTGTCGTGTCTCCATGCGACTGCAGCTCTTCTGGGCTGATGCGTTTGTCTATCTCGATTCTGATGGGCCACTTGTGGAGATGCCTGTCTTTCTTAGGCAAAGCTTTGCCTGCTCCATATAGTACGAGCGGCAAGATGTCCAGTTCGAGTTGCTGAGCCAGATGGAAAGCGCCTTGATGGAAGCGTGTGATGGAGCAATCCGGAGAACGTGTCCCTTCTGGATAAACCGCGATACTGTAACCTCTTTCTTTTAATGATTTGAGTTTCGGCATTAGGGTTTCAGTCCCTTCCGATACGGGATAGAACTCGGCATTGCGTATGATATAACCATAGAAGGGGTTGTTCCAAACCCAGTCTTTCGTCAGGCATACGATCTTGGGCGTGTGGATGAGCATTGTCATCAAGTCGAGATGCGACTGATGGTTGCAGATGATGATGGCTGGTTTCTCGAAGTTCTCCTTGTGTGGATTGCCGACAGAGAACTTGACGCCAGGTATTCCGTGCCAAATCGTGACGAACCTCGAGAAGTTCCAAAGCAGCTTGTGCATGCCCATTCGCTTCTTTTCCAAGTCTTTCGTGAAAGCCAGATAGAGCATGGCTGCTGGTGTGAGGATGAGGAAAACGGACAAGATGAAGAACAGAAGAGCGTATGTGGTGCGCAGGAAAGTCATGAGTCCTCGCCAGATGGCAAGTGGCAAACCGTAGACGACAGCCAATATGCAGAGTATGGTGTTGAGTATGAAGATGCGCGAGAAGTCTGCGATTGGGCGGAAGTGCGATACGCGTTCTTCTGGCTTTGGATAGTAGACATTGACTGGCACAGATACTATCTTGATGCCGTGCCAGGAAGCGAAGACGAGGAGCTCGAGTTCTGCTTCGTAGCGAGAGGTGAGGAGCGAGAGTCCGCAAAGTTTTTTCAGAGGATAAAGACGGAAGCCTGTCTGAGTGTCTTTAAGGCGACGGCCCGTCTGAATGGCAAACCAGAAATTGGCGAAGGCATTGGCAAACTTGCTGCCTTTGCTTCGCTCCATCTCCTCTAGCCCCTTCCTTTCTCCCACGATGAGAGCTCCTGGATGCTTCTGGTTGGCATGAAGCATTGTGGGAATATCTTCGGGAAAGTGCTGACCGTCGGCATCCAAAGTGATGGCGTAGGCGAATCCCATCTCAAGGGCTTTCTTGAAGCCTCGTTTCAGGGCACAGCCTTTGCCTGCATTCTTGGCATAGGAAACGATGGTGATTCCCTCGATGTTTTGGAGGATTTCGAGTGTTCCGTCAGTACATCCATCAGCAACAACTATCACATCCAGGCAATGAGTAAGGGTACGACGAACCACATCGGCGATGGTTCCCGCATTGTTGTAGGTGGGAATTACCACGCAGATGCCTCTGTCGCGAAGTGTCTTCTTACTTTCCATTGATGCTGATGTCATGCAGTTCGATTAGGGTTCTGTCTCCGTTTTTCTCGTATAGTTCTATCTCGGTTACGGTTTCTTGCTTGATGTCGTAGTGCAGGACGAGCTTTGCGTAAAGCCGTTTCATGTCCTTTTTCTGTGGGACGAGGGTCGCCACATACTTTGTCGGCATTTCTTTTGCCGAGACGAGGAAGGTCTTGCTGTCAGTCAGACATTTGCCTGCAACACTATTCATGATCATTCGCGCCATTTCGCCGACGAATTTGTTCCTCGTCCCTTGCTCACCTCCTTTCAGCAGTTGGGCCTTAGTTCCGTCGAGGACGAGGGTGCTCGGCTTTGGCGAAGTGTATTCCCATCGCAGTTTGTCTGGCTGCTGACAGAACATCTTTCCCTCAGACACTTGCTCTCCCTTGAGCATTTTCGACTGCTTCTTCTGGGTGAAATTGCACTTGACGGTCTGGATTGCTTCTGCCGAAGCAGTCATCTTCTGGATGATCTTCTGTTCGCTGAGGCCTTGTGCATTCAGGACTACGGACAACAGACAACAGACAATGGACAATAGATATCGTTTCATTCCTTTACTTTGCTATAAAATAACACCCTGCCATAATGAGCAACACGCCCAGCCATCTTGTCAGACTCACCTCTTCGTGGAAGACCACCATTGCCGCTATCATGCCGAAAACATAACTGAGCGAGATCAGGGGATACGCCATGCTGAAGGGGAAATGCTTGATGATGTAGAACCAAAGGATGGTGCCTGCAGCATAGAGAAGGCCACAAAGCGCGAACTGCCAGTTCGTGAGCAAATCGCTCCAGAAGTGCCAGTTCCAGCCGAAAGGCTGCATCTTGGCGAGGGCCAGCTTCAGGAAAACTTGTCCTCCAACAAGCAAAAGGCTCTGAATTATCGCTAAAGGTATTAGTTGCATACGTATCGAATTATTTGCAAAGATACAAAAAGGAGAGCGAAATGCCAAATAAATTAACTCTTTTCTTATTGAGTTAATACACATGCATTTCGTCGAGTCAAAAAACATAACGTGGAATGATGCCAAACTTAACGTTGTTAAATTGCAAACTTAACGTTGTTAAAATGCAATCGTAACGTGTGACGTTGGCGATCATCACGTGCCATGTTTGGAGGCGCTCCTGTAAGTGGGATTTAATCAGGCGTTTTTCGTGGCTCCAAGAACTATGCTGCGAGAGTAGATTTCCTGTGGAACGGGCTTTCCCATACGACGGAAAAACTCCTGGAAAGTCGGTGTGGCTTCATCGTGATAACCCACAAGAACAGTCTTCGCTTTGCCCGTTCCAATCAGTCTTCGAGCGTCACGAAGGGCCCATTCCAGCGAGTCTTTTCCCTGACTGTAAGTCATATTGTATCCGTGACACTTGGTTCGAATGGCGATGGCGGAACTCAAAGTGTTGTGCGTGCTTTGCATGAAGAGGGTGGGGCTCAGGGTTTCTTCGCCATTTTCAAGCATGTCGACGAGGAACTTCTCGCTTGTCTCGAGCATTCCAAAAGCGGTAGCCGTAATGATGGCATCAGGAGTCTCAATGCCTGCTTCACGAAGTGCTTTGAGAGACGAAATTGTAGCAGCCTTCATCAGCTTGCTCATCCTTCGTGCTTCGCCAGCAGAAACGAACTCGCGCAGTTCCCCAAGTTGCTCAACATCATCAATCACGGCCTCTGCCAAAACGCAGGTCTCAGCATCCTGATGCTTCTCCCCTCCTTTGGAGGGGTTGGGAGAGGCTCCTATCACAACTGCCGAATCGTTCCCTCCAAACCCGAATGAATTGCAAAGGACAGCACTCCCCAAAAGGGGGAGCGGGGAGGGGGCTGGAGTTATACAACTCTCGTCCTGCTCCTTCCAACCATAGTTCGAGGGCACAAAGTCGTTGAGAAGAGCTAGGATGCAAATAACCGTCTCAATCGCTCCAGAAGCAGAAGTTGTATGACCTGTAAAGCCTTTCGTGCTCGAAACGAGTGGAATCTTCTCTCCAAAGACACGCCGAATGGCTGCACTTTCGCTGGCATCATTGTTTGGAGTGCCTGTTCCGTGAGCATTAATATACTGAATATCATCCGGTTGCAGCCCGGCCATTTGCAAGGCTTCGCTCATCGCGAGGAAAGCTCCCTCACCATTCTCGGAAGAAGCAGTCTGGTGGAAAGCGTCACAGCGATTGCCGTATCCGCGGATTACGATACGCTTCCCTTGGGGGGAGATAGAGTGGGGCTGGCTTTGTAGCACAACGAAAGCGGCTCCTTCGCCAAGGTTCAAACCAGCTCGACTCTTGTCGAAAGGCCGACATAGCTCTTTGTCGAGAATCATCAACGAGTTGAATCCGTTGAGGTGGAACAGGCTCAAAGCCTCCGTGCCACCAGTTATGACGACGTCTGCTTCGTTGTTCTTGAGCATTTCCGAGCCAAGAATAATGGCATTGACTGCAGAAGAACAGGCCGTGGAAACTGTGCAAACCTGTGCTTCCTTCAGCCCGGCAAGGTCGGCCATCTCGCGAGTGGAACTGCCGCAGTCGTGCTTTTCCACGAGAGGCAACAAGGTATCGTCGTCCTTAATCTGCTTGAAAAAGCGTTCTGTAATGTCCATCCCACCAACGGTTGTACCAGAAATGACTGTAACGCGCTTGCCTTGCGTGTCAATATTGGCATGTTCCAAAGCTTGGCGAATCGCGACAGCTCCCATCAGAACAGTACGGCTAATGACCGTCTTTTCGTCCAGCCCCAGCATCTGCAGCATTTCTTCATCAGAGAGTTTCACTTCTCCGACAGGCAGTTCCTTGTGGCTCGACCTGAGATAGCGCATGGGACCGATGCCCGTTCGCCCTTCCTTGAGGGAACGCAGAACACTTTGTGCGTCATTTCCAATCGCACAAATAATGCCGTAACCTGCTACTTGGATGTCCATCAAATTATTTACGATTTGACGATTTACTATTTACCATTTGTTCTCCCCTCCTTTGGAGGGGTAGGGGGAGGCCCTTACTTCTTCCTGTTTGCTTGTACGTGCTCGGCAATCGTCCTGACGCTCTGGAAGATGGCTCGCCCGTCTTTCGGGTTCGCGAGACGTATGCCGTAGTTCTTCTCGAGCAGTACGATAATCTCGAGCACATCAATAGAGTCGAGCCCAATGCCTTCCTCGCCGAAGAGAGGTGCGTTCTCATCGAACTCCTCCAGCGAGAGTTCCTCCAGATTGAGGGCTTCCTTGATCTGTGATTTCAGGTCGTTGATTAACTGTTCCATACTTATATTATATAATGTTATACATTGAAAGTTCGCATTCGTAGCTTGTCTCGCTTTCTGCATTAACCCAGCCACTAATGGCAGTTGGTGTGTCAGTTCCTGCGAGGGAGGCTTCAAGAATCTGCTGCATCAAAGCCTCGTCCTTGTCGGGAAGAATGTAGAAGGACGTCTCGCCACATAGATGATGACGGATTGCAATCTCGCTTGTCGTGATGTTTGGCAAGGTGTAAACGAAGACGGAAGGGCTTGGGAAGAAGTTCTCAGCATCCTTAATTGTGTCGAGGAACTGGCGGTCTGCAACAATCGAGGAAGAGTGATTGAAGAGGATGACAGGGGTGACTCCCTCAAAATCTTCCCGAGGGGAGACTTTCTTAAGCAGTTCAGATGCTACGAAAGCCAGCCGTGTCAGTAGATCCATCTTGTAGAACTTGGGATAATCCCCAATCTGCTGCTTATAGATATCAGTCAAAGTCTTCCCATCCTCTGAGGAAAGTTTGATTGTATGGGTCTTCAAAAACTTCGCTTTGTCTGTTGTCCGTTGACTGTTGTCTGTTGTCTTCTCATACAAAGCCGCAACATTGCAGCCTCCAAAACCAGACATAATCTTCAGGAAAGCAGTCTTGTTTGTTGGTTGAGGCTCTTCAGAGATGCTGACTTTTCCGCTGACACCAACCTCTGTGAAGCCCTTTGAGGGAAGGACAATGCCGTCGTCTGTAGCTCTCATGGTCAAGATGGTTTCGAGCACACCTGCGGCTCCCATCGTATGTCCGTAGTAACCTTTGAGCGCAGACAATGGGATGTCCGACAAGTCTGCTTTCTCAATGGCTTTCGATTCCATTTGGTCGTTGTAGAGTGTGGCAGTTCCATGCACACAAACAGTTGCGAGCTTTGATTTGTCACGACCTTTCATCACAGTTTCGATGGCTGCAGTTAATCCCTCACCTTGCGGGGAAGGTGAAACATTGTGGAAGGCGTCGTTGCAAACTGCTCCATCCAAGAGGCACCAACTCTCCTCGGAAGTAGTCCTCGCAAACACTATGGTGGCAGCCCCTTCGCCTGGGTTAAGTCCGTTTCTCTCAATATCAAAAGGACGGCAAGGCTCTTCCGAAACTGCTTTAAGAGCCTGAAAACCAGATACGATGAACTTGCTTTGAACCTCTGCCCCCACAACAATGGCATAGTCATAAAGATTTGCAGAGAGCAAATGATTGGCGAGGAGTTGCGCAGAGAGACCAGAGACGCAGGCATTGCAAACTACGATGGGCTTTGTGTTCAGCCCGATAGCCTCGGCAATTCTCTGTGCCGCCTTGGAAGGGTAATAAAGTTCCTCTCCCAATGCTTCAATGTTGCCTTTCGTCGTACTCAATATGAGGACGATTCTCGAAGAAGCATTACCAAGTGAAGTGTATGTGAGAGCCTTGCGAATGGAACGAATGGCAAGTGCTTCGAAGAAAGTATATCCCTCAATGGCAAGCTCAGCTTTTTGTTCTTCGCTAAATAATGAAGCGGCGAATGGCTCTGGCAGTCCCCACAACCCTTCTTGGCGTTTCAATGCAGAAACACCAGACAATACTGCCTGATGGTTCTCCTCTGTAGTGAAGCCAAGAGGTGAGGTTATGTTTGTGGACAATACGTAAATCATACTTTTATCCTTCTTGCCAGAACTCAAAATAGTTGTACCATTGCTCGGGATACTGCTTGACTCGCTTCTCGAGTTCAGCGACGTAAGCCTTCGAGAGTTGTTTTATCTGTTCTTGCCGTGTTGCAGTCTTGTCGTAGGGAAGTGGCGTTACGTATATCTTGTAACTAGTGGCTGATGTTTTCAGAACGTTGACAGTCACGACATTGAGCGCTCGTATGGTGGCAACAGAGAAGGGTCCGAGCGGGAACTTCGCTTTTGCTCCGAGGAAGTCATGTTCGATGCATTTCTGCGAACCATTGATGCGGTCTGCAGGCATGCTGACTATTTCACCATCTTGAAGAGCTTGGTCTATCTCGAAGAGATGGCTCATGTCTGGCTGAATGGCAATCATATTAATGTTTGTGTCAGCAAACATCTTGTCTCGATTCCGCATGACGGATGCTTTTTCTCCGGCAAAGACTAGGGCATTCATGCGTTTGTCCCTGCATACAAGTGTGTAACCCGCTATCTCGTAGTTGCCAATGTGAGCACTCAATTGCACGAATCCCTCCTGATGTTTCGTGAGTTCTATGAATATGTCGTACCCCTCAATCTCTATTTTAAACTTTTTGCCGGCGTACATTGCGAACTTATCGACCACAACTTGACCGAAGAGACAGTGGTTGACGTAAGTCTTCCAAGCAGACTTCAGCATGCCGTAACCAATACGTCGACGGAAGTAGCGATAGGCAATGCCTCGGCTCGGGTTCAGTACCAGGCAGACAGGGATGATGAAGACGGCTACGAAGAGGTACAAGATGCGCACATCGATATATCGAAGCATACGGATGAGCCACTTGTGCATCCATTCGTTGCCATACGTCGTACCCGCCCACACTTGTTCTGCCATATCAGCTCACTTTGCTCTCAATATAGTCACAGAACTTGGCGAAGGTGTCGATGCCTGCCATCTCCTCTGCTTTCAACTTGAACCCGAAGTACTTATCCACGATGACCACAATATCGACAAAGTCCAGACTGTCTATGTCCATGTCCTCCTTGAGGCGTGCTTCGGGATAAATCTTGTCTTCGTCTATCTCGAGTTCTTCAATTAAAAAATGCTTAACTTTTTCTTCAATCTCGCTTCTATTCATTTTGTTATATGTTTACCATTATTTACTTTTCTTACAAACCATGATGCTGTGTCCTTGTCCCAGTCCGTCGTGAATGCTTTCTATCTCCAGACCTGCCTGATGGATGAGTCGTTTCATGTCGTCGCTGTGGTACATTTTGCTGTTGCCGTTGGCTATTGCCGTGAAGTAGAGGCTGGTCATCGTGAGACAGAAGGCTGCAGGCTCGAAACGTTGACGGTCCCAGAAGAGTTCCATGATGAAGAGACGTGTGTCCTTGTCCATCGCTTCCTTTGCTCTGGAGAGGATGCTCACGATTTCTTCTTCGCTGAAGCAGTCGAGGAATTGCGACATCCAAATGGCATCGAGGCCACCTTCGCGCCGTGGGAACAAGGCTTCCTTGTCGAGCAGATTGATGCCGTATCCCTCGATGCGTTCTGCCCCAGGTTTGCCTGTGATGTTCTCTTGCATCATCTTTATCTGCTGAGGAAGGTCGAGGACTGTAACTTCCACGTCTTCATCATAGGCGACACATTGCAGAGCCCACTCGCCGGTATTGCCGCCCACATCATAGAGCGAGCGGGCAAAGTGCTCCCCGAAGACTATCCGAAGTGCCTCGGGGAAAGAAGAATCGCTATAGAAATGGTCGAAGTTCAACCAACTCTCCTTTGCTTGCTCCGGAAAAGTGGAAAGTCCTTCGTACAATGTTGGCCAGTCGCCAAAACATTTCAGTCCTGCCGGTCGTCCCTCCTTGAGAGCTTCTTCGAGGTGAAAGAAGCCCTGATAGTTGACATCGTGGTTGAAGTCTATGTTCACTTTTGTCGCAGGATCATTGAGCAGGAACCATCCTGTCTTGGAGATGGTGTAGCGGTCGCTTTGGGTGTCAATGAGAACAGTACCGATGCTGAGGGAAGCTTCCAGAAGGCATTTCACGGCATACTTTGATAGTCCTGTCTTCTCGACAACCTCTGCTTCCGTCAGTCCGTCTTCACTGTCTCGCAGCATCTCGAGGATGCCAAACTTGAGCATCAGTCTGGTTGCCTGGAATATTATCGGCCCCCAAGCAATGAACTCTGCCTGCCTTTGAGCTTCGCGAGCAGAGAGTTGCTCTTTTGTGTATCTGCTTTCTAATGCAGGAAATAAATTCATCTCTGGAAAAACAAGATTATTTCAATTTAGCAACCTTTTGACCTAATAGGAGGAAGGTCTTTCCAAAGGCTTCGCGACGGATATAATCAGTGCCGTCTTCTGCCTCGTCAATTTCTATCTCAGCAACAACGCTGCCTTTGGCATCGGTAATCTTCAGGTTGCCCCACATCTTAGCTTCAGTACGAGGTCCCCAACCCATCACGTTGATGAAAGTGTCCAAGTTGGTAATAGTAATTGCAAACTTGTAGTCAGCATCTTTCTTTCCTTGTTCTAACTTGATGCCTTTCGATTTGGCATTGAAGCCTTCAATGAACTTCTCAGCGCAGTCTTTCTGGATGAATGCATAGTCGTCGTCTTCGTTGAACTCTGCGGCTGCCGATTTCCTGTTGTCGTACTGGGCATTCTTCCAGTCAATCACCAAATTGGCAGAAGCCTGTTCCTTCATGAATGTCTTTAACTCCACATTACTGCTGATGACTTTCAAAGGGTTGCCCGCAAAGGTTGCAACACTAATCATCATTACAAACAAGGATAAAAGTACTTTTTTCATAGTGATTACAATTAAGGGTTTGGTGTTGTTATTTGGTAATTATCAGTGCGCTATTCGTACCGCCGAAGCCGAAGGAGTTGCTCAAGACTGTCTTGATTTCCGTTTCTGTCGTCGTTCGGGCTATGTTGAGCTTCTCGGAAAATTCATCGGGATTTTCGAAGTTGAGGTTGGGAGCCACGAAGTTGTTCTGCATCATAATGAGGGAATAGACCACTTCACTTGCTCCTGCCATCCAGCACTCGTGGCCAGTCATACCCTTGGTGCTGCTGACGAGTGCGTGCTGACCATGGAATAGACGGTCGATGGCAATTGCTTCGAATTTGTCACCTAAAGGCGTAGAAGTGGCATGAGCATTGATGTAGTCGATGTCGGAGGCTTCCAAACCGGCATCTTTCATTGCTCTCGACATGGCTATGAAGCAGCCTTCGTCGCTCGGCTGACTGATGGCTGCTGTTCCGTTTGAAGAGAATCCGTAGCCCTTGACCTCTGCCAAGATGTTTGCTCCTCGAGCCAGAGCGTGCTCGTAGTCCTCGAGAACCAGTGCTGCTGCACCACCACTTGGCACAAGTCCGTCGCGGTCGCGGTCGAATGGACGGCTGGCTTTCGTTGGCTCGTCCATGCGTTTGGAGAATGCTCCGATAGCATCGAACGAAGCCATGCTGTAATAGTTCGTCTCTTGAGCACCGCCACAGAGTATCATCTCCTGAAGTCCTTGCTTGATAAGCATGTAAGCAATGCCGATGGAGTGGCTGCCGCTGGCACAGGCTGCACTGATGCTGAAATTGACGCCTTTCAGGTGGAAAGCGGTGCTGAGGTTCATGTTGACGGTGGAGTTCATGGATTGGAAGACATAGTTCTGGCCCAGAAGCTCAGAGTCTCGCTTTTCTTCCATTATCTTTGCGGCTTCGATGACAGGTTTTGCCGACGAGTCGTTGCCGAAGATGCAACCCACCTCGTTCTCTGTGAGGTAAGCGTCGTCAATCCCCGCCATGCGGAAAGCCTCGAGGCTCGCCATATAAGCATATTCTGCTTCCTCCGAGAACCCACGACGGAGGTGACGGTCGAGCAAGCCTTTCAGCACAGGAGTCTTGACCTGACCAGTCAGTCCCGACTGATATCCGTAGCTTATTCTGTCATTGTCCATCACGATGCCAGACTGCCCTTTGCGAAGCGCATCCCGCACCTGATCCGTACTTGTACCCAGGCACGACCAGATGCCCATACCCGTTATGACAACTCTTTTTGCCATTTCTTCATTTGATATTATTATGCAAAGCTACTATTTTTTCCTGAAATAACAAGCGATGAGACATTTATTTGCGATAATTTTATGCTATTTTATGATGCTTTAACTTGGCGAAAGAAAACTTTTCACACTTGAGGATTGGAATAACTACTGCAGTCACATCTGCAAACGTCACGTGTTATGATGCCAAACATATAACGTTACGTTGGCAAACATAACGTGTTACGTTTACAATTTACCCTTGCTTCGTTTGAGACGATGGCTGGGCGTAACATAAAAAGCAGCTCTCTCCGATACGAGAGAACTGCTTTTCTATTGTCAGACCGAACGAGTCGGTATCAGTTTCTTTTGGTCGCTGAGTAGTTGATACGCAACGCCCATGATTTACGTAAGACTTCCTTGATGTCGGTGATGTAGCCCATCTGTGTCTGCTGGTCGGCTTTGATGCTGATGACCTGCTCTGCCTGATTCGTCATGCCCTGACGCTCTGCAGCGATGAAGTCCATGACTTCGCGAGCCTCTGCATAGCGGTCATTGAGCTGAATACGGGTGCTGCTACCCATCTGGGCACGCAGATTGTCGGTCGGGGGACCGACGTAGATGAACGATACTACCGACTTCTTCTCCAGTTTCTCGAGTTCCGTACCTGCGGGAATGGTGAACTTAACCTTCAGTGTCACCTCGCGCATTGTGGTTACCATCATGAAGAAGAAAAGGATGGTGAAGATAAGGTCGGGCAGAGATGAGGTGTTCATCTCAGGCATTCCACGACGTTCTTTTCTCTTGAATCCTGCCATTATTTGTCTCCTCCATACTTTTTGGGTTCAGCCTCAGAGATGTTCTGGGGATAGTATTGACGTACTGCCGCTTTCTCCTCGTCCTTGAGGTACTGGAATTCACGGCCGAACTTCTGCTTAGCCAACTCGTTTCTCAGTTCGTTGTAGGCTGCCACGAGCTCATTCTGCACCTGGAAATAGATGTTGTAGGGCGTGCCACGGTCGGTCTGTACGCTGACAACATGCTTGTCCGTCACGAAGCACTGGCCCAACAGGTCGATGTTCTTGACGTGCTTCTCAGGCAGCTTGCTCAGGTTCTGTTCGTTCTTGATGAACTCCTTCACGCGTGGACGGAGTTCGCGGATATCAGCATAACCGAAGTTCATTTCGTCCTGAATCCACAACTGACCTGCAGCATTGAGTCGGACATAAAGGATGTTTCTGGCCTTGATGTCCATGGTGGCATCTTCCTGATCTGGTTCTGGTGGTTTGGGAAGGCGACGTGCCAGACCCATGTCCGTGTCCATACTGGTGGTGACCAGGAAGAAGATGAGCAACATGAAAGAGATATCGGCGGTTGAAGTGGTGTTCAAGCCCGGCATCTTCTTTTTTGTCTTTGCCATATCTTTCTCTTTTTTAGGTCGGTTTATTTACTTGCACTCTTTGTCACGATGCCAGTCATGCTGACGATAACTGCGATGGCTGCTGCCAAGAGGAGAATGCCCATGCTGACCATGAACACGTCCACCACGGTTACCCAACCTGCGCTGGTTACTGTGCCGTCCTGAGCGGTGAATTCCTTCTCGCCAAGTCCTACTACCCATCCGAGGATGAGAGAGACGATGGTCAGACCTGCTGTGAACAGGGTGATCTTACCGCCAGGAACGCCAGTGGTGGCAGCTGGGTCGGAGCCTTTGCTGTTCTGCATGCCGCGGATTGCTGACCAAACGGTGAGGCCGGCTGTTACCAGAACGAGTGCGTACATGAGCCACATGATGACGTTGGTGAGCTTAGGCTCGTTGTTTTCACCTACTGGATTGTCGTATCCGATGAGCAGGAATGCTGCGAAGCATACGATAATCAAGGCGACGCAAGCCAGAAGCACACGACTTGATATTTTCTCAATCTTCATAGTTCTACTTTAATTAAGAATTAGGAGTTAAGAATTAAGAAACGGATTCTTACTTCTTGCACTTGTCGCTCTTGACGCACATTACGAGCAGTTCCTGAGCTGCCTCTTCCATGTTACTGGTCAATGCCTCAATCTTGGAAAGGATGTAGTTGTAGAACACCTGGAGAACCAGGGCAACGATGATACCGAAGATGGTTGTGATAAGGGCGACCTTCATACCGCCTGCCACAACGGTCGGGCTGATATCACCTGCACGCTGGATGTCGTCGAATGCCATGACCATACCAATCACAGTGCCCAAGAAGCCGAGTGAGGGAGCCATTGCGATGAACAGGGTAATCCAAGAGCAGTTCTCTTCGAGGTAAGTGCCCTGAACCTCAGCCTCCATGTTGATGGTGCGCTCGATGGTGCCGATGTCATTGCGGTCGTTACTGTCGAGGCACTCCATTGCCTTGCGGCTTACCTGAGCAACAGGACCACGTGTACCCTTACACTTCTCGATGGCTTCAGCAATCTTGCCTTTAGCAACGAGGTCAGCCAGTTCCTTGCAGAACTTGCGTGTGTTGATCTGAGCGAGAGTGAGGTAAACAACGCGCTCGATACAGAATGCAAGACCCAGCACCAGAGCGATGGCAACAAGTGACATGAAGCCAGCACCACCCTCGATGAACTTTGTCTTGAGGTTCTTGAATACACCTTCACTCTCTTCCTCTACGATGGGAGCAGCCTCGACAGCTTCTTCCACAGCGGCAGTAGAGTCCTCTGCTACAGAGTCAACGGTTGCCACTTCGGTAGCAACTTCGTCTTCCTGAGCCATTACAACTGATGTTGCTCCAAATGAGCAAACTGCAACCATTGCAATAATTGCAAATAACTTTTTCATTGTGTTGTTTGTTTAATTGTTTATGATTATTTATATTTGTTTTATGTTTTGCGGAGAGAGCGAGATTCGAACTCGCGAACCAGTTTTGCCGGTCACACGCTTTCCAGGCGTGCCTCTTCAGCCACTCGAGCATCTCTCCTTTATCTGTATGGCACTAATGTGAATAGGGTCTCACTTCGCGCTTTTCGGTTACAAAGATAGCTTTTTTTCTTATACAGACATAGTTTTTAGCTAAAAAAGTTTCGATTTCTGTGCTTTTTTGTAGTTTTGAATGCCTTAATGTGCGTTCACATGCTTAAATATGCGTTTTGCATTGTTGTTTGTGATGCTTTCTGCCTCCCTTTCGCTTACATTGTATATCTGTGCCACTTTTCGCAGCACTTCCACCACATAGGAGCTCTCGTTCCGCTTGCCTCTGTAGGGCACTGGTGCAAGATAGGGGGAGTCCGTCTCGAGCACTATTCTCTCTAAAGGAACAGATAGGAGAGATTCAGGCAAGGGACTGTTCTTGTATGTGACCACTCCACCTATGCCAAGCACGAAGTCTGGGAACTGAAGCAGCTCTTCTGCCTCTTCCTTCGTGCCTCCAAAGCAATGAAAGACGCCGCTGAGAGGCTCTCCCTTGTATTCATTCATGGCATTGACGAGCTGGCGATGGGCTGAGCGGGCATGAATGGAAAGAGGCAAGTGGTACTTGATGGCCCATTCTATCTGGATGCGGAAGGTTTCTTCCTGCTCCTTGGCCTTGCTCTTGTCCCAATAGTAGTCAAGCCCCACCTCGCCAATGGCAATGTAGGGATGGTCGGGAGCCTCCAGCAACCTTTCCATGTCAGCAAGGACTTGCCTGTAGTTCTCCTCGATGTCAGTGGGGTGCAGGCCCATCATGGGGAAGCAGTAGTCGGGATAGCGATAGCAGAGGTCGAGCATCTGCTCTACGCTTTCAGCATTGATGTTGGGCAGGAGGATGTATTCGACGCCTGCTTGCCTTGCCCGCCTGATGACTTCCTCGCGGTCGGCAATGAATGTAGGTTCGTAGATGTGGCTGTGCGTGTCTATCATTTCTCGCGACCCATTAGTTTGAGGGCAATGCCGTGAAGCATCTGCTTGCGCTCCTCGGGGAGGCTGACTTTTGCCAGGTACTGCTCAGCCTCCACATAGTAGGCGTTCATGCGCTCCTTTGCCATGCGGTCAACGCCAATCTTCGTGTAGAGGGCAGTGACTGCGCTAATCTTTTCATCAGGGTTGCAGTCCTTGCTGTCAATCCATCGCTGCAACTCTGCCCTGTCTTCCTGTGAGGCATGAAGGAGGGCATTGATGAGCATGAAGGTCTTCTTGTTGCAAAGGATGTCGCCACCAATCTTCTTTCCAAAGACTGCGGGGTCACCATAGACGTCGAGGTAATCGTCCTGAAGCTGGAAGGCAAGCCCGAGGCACTCGCCGAAGTGATAGAGTGCCTCTGCATCTTGCTCGGGAGCTTCTGCAAGCATGGCACCAATCTGCAAGGCACATGCCAGGAGGACTGAGGTCTTGAGACGAATCATCTCAATGTACTCAGCTTCCGTGACATCATTCCTTGTCTCAAAGTCAACGTCGTACTGCTGCCCTTCGTCAATCTCGATGGCAGTCTTGGTGAAGAGACGCATCACGGCTGGCATCCCCTTTTCGTCGCATTGTGCCATGTACTTGAAGGCCAGGACGAGCATGTTGTCGCCGCTGAGGATGGCAGTGTTGTCGTCCCACTTGAGGTGAACGCACGTCTTGCCCCTTCTCACCTCTGCTTTGTCCATAAAGTCATCGTGCAGGAGGGTGAAGTTGTGGAAGACTTCCAGTCCCAAGGCTGGCATGATGCAGGGGCTTACGTCTTTACGATAAAGATTGTAAGCCATAAGCATGAGCACAGGACGGATGCGTTTGCCTCCAAGCGAGAGGACATAGCGGATGGGTGCATAGAGTCCTTTTGGCTCGCGCTCAAGAGGCATGTCCTCGATGGCCTTGTTTACTTTCTCTAAAAGTTCTTTACTGCTATACATTATTATATAATATATATAGAAGACCCCCCGACCCCTTTTACGGGGAGGAGGGGCCATGTGGAATAATTCCCTTTTGAAGAGTAATGGTCTTAGTTCAGACGGAACATGACGGGGAGAGTGAAGCGTGAACGCACAGGCTTGTTACCCTGACGAGCAGGCTTCCACTTAGGCATCATCTTCACGACACGCTCAGCCTCCTTGGTGAGGTTGGCATCTGGAGAACGAACTGTGTTGACATCAACGATAGAACCGTCCTTGTTGACCACGAAGTTCACGATGACACGCCCCTGCACACCTTGCTCCTGACAGATGCTGGGATACTTAATGTGCTCGCTGAGCCACTTGAAGCAGGCTTCGTCACCGCCGGGGAACTGAGCGTTCTCCTCTACCATTTCGTAGATACGGTCATCGTCGTCAGCCTCTACAACAGGACCGACGGGACCTGTCACGACGGCAGCACTGGGAGCGCCCGTGCCAACGACTGCTGTGATGGCTTGGTTCATTTCCTCGGAGGTCTCGACTTCTTCCTCAGGAAGTTCTGTGTCGTCTTCCACCTCATTGATGAATTCCATGACCGTAGGAGCAGCAGCTGGAGGAGGAGCCACCACTTCCTGTTGCTGCGTGATGGGAATCATGTCCTCTTCCATCCTGTAATCATAAATCTTGTCCTCTTCGACTACCTTCACCTCGCGCTGAGTGTACTCGAAGGCGACGAACATAGCTGCCAATGCCAGCACATAACCAATCAGCATGTTGGTTGACTTCTGACTCCGCAACTCTTCGTTAACTGTCTTGTTAGCTTCCATGTCTATTTTTGATGTTATTATTGTCGAAATACATTATTTGTGCCACAAATTTACATCATTTTTTTTATACAACGTGCGAGAAAGTGCTTTTTTTTTTCATTTGAATGTAATTTTGTGCCTATGATGTCCGTTATTGATATAAAAAGCCTTAACTTTGACCCCGATTTATGAATGTAATGATAAAGATACGACGTTTCCTGCTACTTTTTGCAGGCTTTGGTATATGCTTTGCGACTGCGGCGCAGGAGAGCGGCAGTGTATTCAACTTCCTGAACCTGCCTGTATCCTCTCATTCTACGGCACTTGGCGGAAAGAATATCTCCCTGATTGAGGACGACATATCCCTCGCCATACAGAATCCGGCATTGTTGACTGGCGTCAGCGACAAGACTGTGGGCTTCTCCTTCATGACCTACATGCAGGGCTGTAATACAGGTGCTGCGGCCTATTCCCAGCAGGTGGGTAAGTACGGCAACTGGGGCGTGAATGCTCAGTTCGTGGGTTATGGCTCTACGAAGGAAACGCTCCTTACAGGCGAGGAAGTGGGCTCCTTCAAGCCTCTCGACCTTTGCATTGCAGGGCAGTACAGCCATCTTTTGAGTGACAGATGGGCGGGTGGCGTTAATGCCAAGTTCATCTATTCGCATTACGGAGCCTATTCCTCTGTCGCATTGGCTGCCGACCTCGGACTTAACTACTATGATGAGGATGCCGATTTCTCGTTCTCATTTGCAGCTCGCAACCTTGGCGGACAGGTCAAGGCGTTTGGCAATCAGCATGACCGCTTGCCTGCTGACCTCGAGATGGGCTTCACAAAGTCGCTCGGACATGCTCCCATCCGCATCTCCGTCACAATGGTTGACCTGACGCGATGGACTTCTAAGGACTACTTCACGACTGGCAGCAAGCTCAAGAGCGGCAGCATCTTCATCAATCACTTCGTGCTTGGAGCAGAGTGGCTCATCAACGACAAGTTCTATGTCGGCATGGGTTACAACTTCCGTCGTGGCTATGAGATGACAGCAGCCGGTTCCTCCCATGCAGCAGGCCTTTCCTTCGGCGGCGGCGTCAACTTGAAGCGAATCAAGTTTGCACTTGCTTATGCCAAGTACCACGTCAGCGCACCGACATTGGCATTTACATTAGCTTATAACTTTGCAAAAGAACAATGAAACTGATAACAATTGCAATCGACGGCCACTCGTCTTGTGGCAAGAGCACTATGGCGAAGGACCTCGCCAAGGAGATTGGCTATATATATATTGATACGGGCGCGATGTACCGCGCCGTCACGCTCTTTGCTCTGCAGAACGGCTTGATTACTGATGCGGGCATTGATGAAGAAGGACTGCGGCAGCGCATGTCGGACATCATGATAACCTTCCAGCTCAACGAAGAGACAGGTCGGCCCGACACTTATCTCAATGGCGTCTGTGTGGAGAAAGACATCCGCACGATGGAGGTCTCGAAGTACGTCAGCCCCATCGCCACTTTGGGTTTTGTCCGCGAGGCGATGGTTGACCTGCAACGCCTGATGGGCGAGGCAAAGGGCGTCATCATGGATGGTCGCGACATAGGGACTGTCGTGTTCCCGGATGCAGAGCTGAAGGTCTTCGTGACTGCAAGTGCCGATGTTCGTGCCCAGCGCCGCTTTGATGAACTGACTGCAAAGGGGGAGAAGTGCAGCTTCGACGAGATAAAGGCCAACGTGATTGAGCGCGACCGCATTGACTCAACCCGTGCCATCAGTCCTCTTCGCCAGGCAGAAGATGCCATTGTGCTCGACAACAGCAACATGACGATACCGGAGCAGAAGGCTTGGCTCCTGGAGCAGTATTACAGAGTGGCTGCGGAAGATTAAAAAGAAGAAGCTAAGCCGGCATTAAGCCATGAATAATGGGTAATGCTTTATGCTTCTTTGCTTTGGATATATTTCCAGATGTCTTCTATCAGTTGTTTTGTCGGCTTTATCAGGGGGTCTATCTCCTCTTCTGTTGCGTTGAATGAGCAGTTGTAGTCGCTGTTATTGCGAAGCGTTTGCAAATCTGAATAAAGACGACCTGCCTTCGAGGGAAAAATACCCGTTCGTATGTAGTCATTGCCAAACACACTGATTACTCCTCTGTGTGTGTTCACGATATGACCATCGTTTATGAGCAATGCATTTACCGCATGAAACAGAGCGTAATACAATCTGTTGGCTACAGTGTCCCAGTGCCTGAGCGCTTGGTATTCTGTCACCTTTTCAATAGTCTTACAAGCCTTCTCGTATTCCAGGCCGACTATAATCCTGCGTTCTTCGTCACTTAAACTCATAGGAGGACCAGTTTGTCTCGTTCTACATTCTTATAATATGGAAGATATGTCCAGGTATCCCATTGCTGCTTGGAGTATAATGTAGGATTTATTTCCTCCCCGATGTCCCAACCAAGCTCGCGGAAAGGATATGCTACCCCATAGTCATCTGCATCCAGTTTCGGCTTGTTCAGAAGAATCAATATATCCCAATCCGAGTCTTCATGAGCATCGCCACGGGCTCGGGAACCATAGAGCCAAACCTGTCCGTCGGGGGGGACCACCTTATGGCTTGTCTCTCTTATTTTTTGGATTACTTCTTCTTCCTTTGCTGTCATAATCCTTTTCACATTACTTTCTGTGCTGCAAAGATACGCTTTTTATTCCATTCAAA
>JAGCFN010000176.1 GCA_017650085.1 Bacteroidaceae bacterium
ACCATGAACACGTCCACTACGGTTACCCATCCTGCGCTGGTCACTGTGCCGTCTTGAGCGGTAAATTCCTTCTCGCCAAGTCCCGTCACCCATCCGAGGATGAGGGATGCGATGGTCAGACCTGCTGTGAACAGTGTAATCCTGCCCCCAGGCACGCCAGTTGTGGCAGCGGGGTCATTGCCCTTGTTGTTCTGCATGCCGCGGATTGCTGACCAGCAGGTGAGTCCGGCTGTCACCAGAATGAGTGCATACATGAGCCACATGATGACGTCGGTGAGCTTAGGCTCGTTGTTGTCACCCACTGGATTGTCGTAGCCGATGAGCAGGAATGCTGCAAAGCAAACTACAATCAGGATGACGCAAGCCATGAGCACGCGACTTGATATCTTTTCTATCTTCATAGTTCTACTCTATTAATTAAGAATTAAAAGTTAAGAGTTAAGAATTAAGAGTTATGCTCCACAAGGTTTTATCTTTAATCTCTAATCCTTAATCTTTAATCCTATTAATTACTTCTTACACTTGTCGCTCTTGACGCACATTACGAGGAGCTCCTGAGCTGCCTCTTCCATGTTACTGGTCAGTGCCTCAATCTTGGAAAGGATGTAGTTGTAGAACACCTGGAGAACCAGGGCAACGATAATACCGAAGATGGTTGTGATAAGGGCAACCTTCATACCGCCTGCGACAACGGTAGGGCTAATATCACCTGCACGCTGGATGTCGTCGAATGCCATCACCATACCGATCACAGTTCCGAGGAAGCCGAGAGACGGTGCCATGGCGATGAACAGGGTGATCCAAGAGCAGTTCTCCTCGAGGTATGTGCCCTGAACTTCTGCTTCCATGTTGATGGTGCGCTCGATGGTGCCGATGTCATTGCGGTCATTGCTGTCGAGGCATTCCATAGCCTTGCGGCTCACTTGTGCTACAGGACCACGAGTGTTCTTGCACTTCTCGATAGCATCGGCAATCTTGCCCTGAGCAACGAGGTCAGCGAGTTCCTTGCAGAACTTGCGGGTGTTGATCTGAGCGAGAGTCAGGTAAACAACGCGCTCGATACAGAAAGCGAGACCCAGTACGAGGGCGATGGCAACGAGTGACATGAAGCCTGCGCCACCTTCAATAAACTTTGTCTTCAGGTTCTTGAATACGCCTTCGTTCTCTTCCTCTACGATGGGAGCAGCTTCGACAGCTTCTTCCACAGCAGCGGTGTCCAGAGCAGCTGAGTCCACAGCAGCAGTATCAACTGCTTCAGTAGCAGCTACGTCTTCCTGAGCCATTACAGATGATGTTGCTCCAAATGAGCAAGCAGCAACCATTGCAATAATTGCAAATAACTTTTTCATTGTGTTGTTTGTTTAAATGTTTATGATTGTGTTTGTTTCTTATGTTTTCTTTTTTTGCGGAGAGAGCGAGATTCGAACTCGCGAACCAGTTTTGCCGGTCACACGCTTTCCAGGCGTGCCTCTTCAGCCACTCGAGCATCTCTCCCTTTTGGGCGCGTTTCTGAGAAACGTGTCTTACTTTGCGCTTTTCGGTTACAAAAATATCTATTTTTTCTTATTCTGCCATAGCTTTTGACCAAAAAGTTTCGATTTATGTGGTTTTTTTGTTGTTTTGAATGCCTTAATGCCAGTTAAGATGCTTAAATATGCGTTTCACATTGCTATTTGTGATGTCTTCTGCTTCTTGTTCGCTCACATTATATATTTGTGCGATTTTCCTTAGCACTTCGACAATGTATGCGCTTTCGTTCCGTTTGCCTCTGTAGGGAATGGGAGCAAGGTATGGAGAATCTGTTTCAAGCACAATGCGTTCCAGAGGTACATTCTTCAGAGTTTCTGGTAAAGGACTATTCTTGTAAGTGACCACACCACCTATGCCAAGCACAAAGCCTGGGAACTGGAGCAGCTCCTCGGCTTCTTCAGTTGTTCCGCCAAAGCAATGGAACACACCTGTGAGAGATTCGCCCATGTATTCTGATATGGCTGTCACGAGTTGACGGTGTGCGGAACGGGAGTGTATCATGAGCGGCAAGTGATACTTGATGGCCCATTCAATTTGTGTGCGGAAAACTTCTTCCTGCTCCTTTGCTCTGCTCTTGTCCCAATAGTAGTCGAGTCCGACTTCGCCGACGGCAATATAAGGATGGTTTGGAGCTGCCAAAAGCTTTTCCATGTCTGCCAGGACTTGCTTGTAGTCATCCTCAATATCTGTGGGATGCAAACCCATCATGGGGAAGCAATAGTCTGGGTATTGATGGCAAAGGCCAAGCATCTGGTCTATGCTCTCTGCGTTGATGTTGGGCAACAGAATGCGTTCGACACCAGCTTGCTTAGCCCTCATGATGATGTCTTCGCGATCGGCATTGAAGACGGGCTCGTAGATATGGCTGTGAGTGTCTATCATTTCTGACGGCCCATCAGTTCAAGTGCAATGCCATGAAGCATCTCCTTGCGCTCCTCAGGAAGATTGACTTGGGCAAGATACTCCTCAGCCTTCACATAGTAGGCATTCATGCGTTCCTTTGCCATACGGTCGACGCCAATCTTCGTGTAGAGAGCAGTGACGGCCTTTATCTTCTCGTCAGGGTTGCAGTCCTTGTTGTCAATCCATCGTTGCAGTTCTGCGCGGTCTTCTTCAGAAGCGTGAAGCAGGGCGTTGATGAGCATGAAGGTCTTCTTGTTGCAGAGGATGTCGCCACCTATCTTTTTCCCGAAGACTGCAGGATCGCCGTAGACGTCGAGGTAGTCGTCTTGAAGTTGGAAGGCCAGACCGAGACATTCGCCGAAGTGATAGAGTGCCTGTGTGTCTTCCTCTGGAGCGTCGGCAAGTGTGGCACCAATCTGCAGGGCACAAGCCAGCAGGACAGAGGTCTTGAGTCGAATCATCTCGATGTACTCGGCTTCTGTGACGTCGTTTCTCGTCTCGAAGTCAACGTCGTACTGTTGTCCTTCGTCTATCTCGATGGCGGTCTTGGTGAAGATGCGCATTACGGCTGGCATCTTCTCGTCGTCGCACATCATCATGTGTTTGAAGGCGAGGACGAGCATGTTGTCTCCGCTGAGGATGGCTGTATTGTCATCCCACTTGAGGTGCACACAAGTTTTACCTCTACGCACTTCTGCCTTGTCCATGAGGTCGTCGTGCAGAAGCGTGAAGTTGTGGAAGACTTCAAGTCCCAATGCGGACATCAGGGAGGGCTTCACGTCATCACGGTAGAGGTTGTAAGCCATAAGCATGAGCACGGGACGGATGCGTTTGCCGCCAAGGGTAAGGACATAGCGGATGGGTGCGTAGAGCTTTTGCGGCTCATGCTCGAGCGGCAGGGCTGCGATGGCTTCTTCCACCATCTTCAGGAGTTGTATGCTGCTATACATTATATATTATTATAAGGAAAGGCTGTTCGCCAGAAAAGCGAACAGCCTTCCAGCTGTGTGTGTTATGTAGTGTTGTTAGTTCAGTCGGAACATGACGGGCAGATTGAAACGTGAACGCACGGTCTTGTTACCCTGACGTGCGGGCTTCCACTTTGGCATCATCTTCACGACGCGCTCTGCTTCTTTGCTCAGGTTGGGGTCGGGAGAACGGAGGGTCTTGACGTCGACGATGGAACCGTCCTTGTTGACCACGAATGCCACCATGACGCGACCTTGCACACCTTGTTCCTGACAGATGCTGGGATATTTGATGTGTTCGCTCAGCCACTTGAAGCATGCTTCGTCACCACCTGGGAACTGTGCGTTCTCCTCTACCATTTCGTAGATACGGTCGTCATCATCGACCTCGACTACAGGACCTACGGGACCTGTTACGACAGCTGCGCTGGGAGCGCCTGTACCTACTACTGCTGTAATGGCCTGGTTCATTTCCTCGGATGTTTCGACTTCTTCCTCAGGAAGTTCTGTGTCGTCCTCAACCTCGTTGATGAACTCCATTACGGTGGGAGCTGCTGCTGGAGGAGGAGACATCACTTCCTGTTGCTGAGTGATGGGAATCATGTCCTCTTCCATTCTGAAATCATAAATCTTGTCTTCTTCGACAACCTTCACTTCGCGCTGGGTGTACTCGAAGGCGACGAACATTGCAGCGAGTGCCAAAACATAACCAATGAGCATATTGGTTGATTTCTGACTCCTCAACTCGTCATTTACAGTCTTATTAGCTTCCATATCGTTTTTGTTGAATTTATTGTCAAATCATATTATTCGTGCCACAAATTTACATCATTTTTTTATACAACGTGCAGGAAAGTGCTTTTTTTTTTCATTTGAATGTAATTTTGTGCCCATGATGTCCGTTATTGATATAAAAAGCCGTAACTTTGAACCCGATTTATGAACATTAAGACTAAGATGCAACGTTTCTTGCTCCTTTTCGCAGGTTTGTGCATGTGCTTCACGACTGCGGCACAGGAGAGCGGCAGTGTGTTCAATTTCCTGAACCTGCCCGTTTCGTCCCACTCGACTGCTTTGGGTGGCAAGAACATTTCCCTCATAGAGGACGACATTTCCCTCGCCATTCAGAACCCTGCTTTGTTGACTGGTGTGAGCGACAAGACTGTGGGCTTCTCCTTCATGACCTATATGCAGGGCTGTAATACTGGTGCCGCAGCTTATTCCCAGCAGGTGGGAAAGTATGGCAATTGGGGCGTGAATGCGCAGTTCGTGGGTTATGGTTCCACGAAGGAGACTCTGCTTTCGGGTGAGGAGGTCGGCACTTTCAAACCTCTCGACCTTTGTATTGCTGGACAGTACAGCCATTTGCTCAGCGACAGATGGGCTGGCGGTGTGACTGCGAAGTTCATCTATTCGCACTACGGAGCCTATTCTTCTTGCGCTTTGGCTGCCGACTTGGGACTCAACTATTATAATGAGGAGACGGACTTCTCGTACTCCATCGCGGCTCGCAATCTTGGAGGACAAGTCAAGAGCTTCGGCAATCAGCACGACCATTTGCCAGCTGACCTGGAGATGGGTTTCACGAAGTCGCTCGGCCATGCTCCCATCCGCATCTCCGTCACGATGGTCGACATGACGCGATGGACTTCGGACGACTATTTCACGACTGGCAACAAGCTCAAGACTGGCAGCATCATCATCAACCACTTCGTCCTTGGTGCCGAATGGCTCATCAATGACAAGTTCTACGTCGGCATGGGTTACAATTTCCGCCGAGGTTACGAGATGACGGCTGCAGGTTCGTCCCATGCCGCAGGTCTTTCCTTCGGTGGTGGAGCCAACCTGAAACGGCTCAAGTTCGGCATTGCCTATGCGAAATACCACGTCAGCGCACCGACTCTTGCCTTTACTTTAGCATATAATTTCCAAAAAGAAAAATGAAACAGATAACGATAGCAATTGACGGCCATTCCTCTTGTGGAAAGAGCACAATGGCGAAGGACCTCGCCAAGGAAATTGGCTACATATATATTGATACGGGTGCGATGTATCGTGCCGTCACTCTCTTTGCCCTGCAGAACGGTCTGATTACTGAAGCTGGCATTGACGAGGAAGGTCTGAAACAACGGATGGCCGACATCATGATCACCTTCCAGCTGAACGAGGAGACAGGTCGGCCCGACACTTACCTCAATGGCGTTTGCGTGGAGAAGGACATCCGCACGATGGAGGTCTCGAAGTATGTCAGTCCGATTGCAACTCTGGGTTTTGTCCGCGAAGCGATGGTTGACCTCCAGCGCTTGATGGGTGAAGCGAAAGGTGTTGTCATGGATGGACGAGACATAGGGACAGTCGTGTTCCCGGATGCGGAGCTCAAGGTCTTTGTCACTGCCAGCGTGGATGTGCGTGCCCAGCGTCGTTTTGACGAGCTGACGGCAAAGGGGGAGAAGTGCAGCTTCGACGAGATAAAGGCCAACGTCATAGAGCGTGACCGTATAGATTCCACTCGCGCCATCAGTCCGCTTCGTCAGGCAGAAGATGCGATTGTCCTGGACAATAGCAATATGACAATTCCCGAACAGAACGCCTGGCTGGTGGAACAGTACAGAAGGGCGGCTGCGGAATAGACTAACGGGATAAGTGAAAACGTGGCACTATTAAAATCCAAACGTCACACTATTAAATTCCAATCGTAACACTATACGATTGCAATCGTGGCACTAGATGTTTGCCTTCGTCGCACGTTAAGTTTTTGCACTCATGAAGATAGAGATAGACCAAGGTTCGGGCTTCTGTTTTGGTGTGACACGAGCTATCGGCAAAGCGGAAGAGGAACTTGCCAAGGAGGAACAGCTTTATTGTCTGGGCGATATTGTTCACAACGGCAAGGAGTGCAAGCGCTTGCAGCAAATGGGGCTGGTGACCATCAACCACGACCAGATGCAGGACATCCACGATGCCAAAGTCCTCCTTCGCGCTCATGGCGAACCGCCCTCGACTTATGCCCTCGCTCGCGAGCATTCCATCAACCTGATTGACGCCACTTGTCCTGTCGTCCTCCACCTTCAGGAGCGCATCAAGAAGCAGTATGACGCCGATCCCGAGCACAAGAAGCAGATTGTCATCTTCGGCAAGAACGGCCATGCTGAGGTGCTCGGACTTGTGGGACAGACTGAGGAGACGGCCATCATCATCGAGTCGGCAGATGAGGTCAGGAAGCTCGACTTCAATCGCGACATCTGTCTCTATTCCCAAACGACGATGCCGCTCGACGAGTTCCGCAAGATTGTGGAATATGTGGAGCAGCACATCAGTCCCGAAGCCACCTTCACCTACTACGACACCATCTGCCGGCAGGTGGCCAACCGCATGCCGAACATCCGCAGTTTCGCTCTCCGACACGATGTGGTGCTCTTCGTCTGCGGTAAGAAGAGCAGTAACGGCCGAGTCCTCTTCAACGAGTGTCGAGAAGCCAATCCGCGTTCCTACATGATAGATACAGCCAGCGAGATTGATGTCCGCTGGCTGCAAGGTTGTGAGTCGATAGGAATCTGCGGTGCCACGAGCACTCCCAAGTGGTTAATGGAGGAGTGCAAAGTAAGAATCGAGGAGCTGCTTGGCTGCCACGAATGAAGTCCTCTCTCCATTGAGCACCCCTTGTTCTGCGGCTTGAAGCATGTCGGCAATGGTGGGATTGTGGTAGAAGTTGCCCATCAGTTGCTCGTTGATGCTCTCGTACATCCAGTATTTTGCTTGTTCAGCTCGGCGATAATCGAAGTAGCCGCTCTTCTTCACGAAGTCGAAATAGCTGTAGACCATGTCCCAGACCTCCTTGATTCCGTAGCCGTAGAAGCCGCTGTAGGTCAGGACTTGCGGAGCCCAACCACTTTCTGGGAGGGGGAAGAGCTGGAGTGCGTTGCGGAAATGGGTGGCTGCGAGCTGGCACTTGTCCACATTGTTTCCGTCGCATTTGTTGATGATGATGCCGTCGGCCATTTCCATGATGCCGCGCTTGATGCCCTGCAACTCGTCGCCTGTGCCTGCCAGTTGGATGAGCAGGAAGAAGTCGACCATCGAGTGACAGGCCGTCTCGCTTTGCCCCACACCTACCGTCTCGACGAAAATCTTGTCGAAACCTGCTGCTTCGCATAGGATGATGGTCTCGCGTGTCTTGCGGGCCACACCTCCCAGACTACCGGCCGAGGGACTGGGACGGATGAACGAGTCGGGATGGACGCTGAGTTTCTCCATGCGAGTCTTGTCGCCCAAAATGCTTCCCTTGGTCCTTTCGGAACTTGGGTCGATAGCGAGGACTGCGAGCCTTCCACCGTATTCCTTCAGGACATGAATGCCGAACTCGTCTATGCTGGTGCTCTTGCCGGCTCCAGGAACGCCGCTGATGCCGATGCGGACACTGTTGCCGGAGTGGGGGAGACACTTCTCGATGACTTCCTGCGCTATGACTTGGTGCTCGGGAATTGTGCTCTCGACCAGCGTGACGGCTTGTCCCAGAATGGTGATGTTGCCCTTCAGGATGCCCTCCACATAGTCGTTGGCCGTGAGACGGCGTCGCACGAAACGGTTGCGGTTGAGGTGCGGATTGACGATAGAGACAGGGCCCACGCCGCTGTTCACGGTCAAGCCTGCGTATTCGGGATTGTTCTCAGGATGTTCCATTGTTTAGTCCATAGTTATGAGTCCATAGTCCATAGTTCATAGTCCAAGTCATCAATCTGTCGTGACGTCCACATTGATGTATTGCTTGGCTTGACGGGGAGCGTCCGAGATGAGCATGACGCGCATGCGGCCTTTGCTCTTGCCCATGTAGTGGGCGCTGACGCTTATCTTCAGCTTCGTGCTCTTACCTGGACGGATGGTACTGTTGGCGATGTTGACACTGATGGCGCGGTTGAAGACCTGTACCTGCTGGATGTGCAGGTCGCTCCCTCCCGTGTTGGTGAGGAGGATGGTCCGCGTGATGGACTTCTTGCCGTTGAAGCCTCCCATGTCCACCGAGGACTCGCTGATGCTGAGTTCGGGAGCCTTTGCAAGTGCTTCTTCGCTCATGTCGGCAAAGCTGGGCAGGAGGATGGCAGAGACGAGTATCTCGTTCGCTTCGCCAATCTTGTCACCCATGTAACGGCTGAGGTAGATGCTCGTCTGGTTGAGTCCCAGCGTGCTGAGTTTCTCGCTGTCCAGGGTGAGACGGATGGTGCCAGTCTTGCCTGCGGGAATGTCTTCGGGTGTGTATTCAGCCGTGAGGTAGGGTGGGAGGTGCATCAGTTCTGGTCGGAAAGCCGTACGGTCGGCGTTCAGTATCCGCAGTTCTGCAGAAGGTGTGTCACCCCGGCTGACATCCTCGAACTCTACGGTGTTCGTGACGAGTCTGACATTTCCCAGGTCGATGGGGAACTCTGCACTGTAGTCGTGCACTTCGGTCACCACGGTACCCTGGACGGCGATGTATTGGGGTTCGTCCGATGCGTCGGTCAACACCTCCACTTCCTTGTAGAAAGAGCCCAGCAGCTTGGCGTCGTAGGTGACTGCTATCTCTCCGCGCGAGCCTGCTGCGATGGGGTTCTTGGGGTAGGAGACATCCATGCATCCGCACGAAGCCTTCACCTCCTTGATGGTGAGGGGTTTGTCGCCTTTGTTGGTGAAGCCGAGCGTGAACTGCCGGGGTACCTGGAACTCCACTTCGCCCACCTTCTTGATGTCCGTATCGGGTACAAAGCGGGGCTGAGCCAATGCCATTGAACATTGGACATTGAACATTGAACAACCCGCAAAGAGCAATATTGTAAAGATGTATCGTTTCATATTCCGTGCAAAATTACAAAATAATTTTCAATTTTCAATTGTCAATTCTCAATTATTTATCGTATCTTTGCAACAACTAACACGATAATTCGATGAAAAAGCCTTTTCTGTTCCTCTTTGCAGTCGTTCTCATCACCCTGCTGAGCACCTGCTCGTTCCTCTATCCGCTCAATCCGTGGGACGATGCGAATGTGTATATGACCATCGGCAACGCCATGCTGGGTGGCAAGGAGCTCTATGTGGACATCTTCGACCACAAGGGCCCCGTGCTCTTCTTCCTGCACGAATGGGCGGCCATGCTTTCCAGGAGCAGTTTCGTGGGCATCTACCTGCTCGAAATCGTGTGTTGCTACTTCTATCTTCTCTATTCGCTCCGAACGATGAGGCTCTTCGCCCCCTCGGCCGTAGCCGTTCCCCTGATGTGCCTGCTGGGCGTGCTGACCTATTCGTCCGACTTCTTCTCGTACGGCGACAGTGTGGAGGAGTTCGCTCTTCCCATCTTCGCGCATAGCCTCTACCACATGCTTCGTTTCGTGATGGACAGACAGATTCCGTCGCGCTTGCAGTCGTTCGTGATGGGAGTGGGAGTGGCCCTGCTCTTCTGGATGAAGTTCAACCTCCTGTTCTTCTATGCCGGAGGTCTGCTCGTGCTCCTCTTCATCGCTTGGAGACGGAGCCAGACGAAGGAGTTCTGGACCATCATCTGGTGGGCATTCCTCGGCTTCCTGGCGGTTACGGCTGGTGTGCTCATCTACTTCGCCGTTCACGGCACCCTCGGTGCGCTCTGGTATGCGTACTTCGAGGTCAACATCTTCCACTATCACGGAGTGGGGACCAACGGCGAGCCTCCCTTCTGGTGGTTCAAGCTCGTCAAGCTCGGCATCTGGGCCGTGCTGATGATTCCCGTCTTCTTCCTGCGAGTCAGCAAGGAGGTGAAGTGGCTCGTCTTCGGCACCTACGGCGTGCTGGTGCTCTCGTATGCCACCCTGACCGTGCAGTTCTACTATTTCCTCACCCTCTTCCCCTTCTTCCCGCTGCTCGCCTCGTGCTTTCCGCAGAGGCTATCCAAGTGGGCTTGTGTGGTGATGAGCATAGTGGGACTCCTGGCGATAGCGACCAACTGGAATGTCGTGACCTTGGTGAACGGCACCTTCCCCACGAGCGTGCTCGAAATGGCAGACATCATCAACCGGAACGAGACGGAGGACAGCGAGGTCCTGACCTTCAGCTCCTACGATACAGGCATCTACCAGCACACCCGCCATCTGCCACCCAACAAGAACTACTTCCTCTCCTCCATCCTCGATCCTGAAATAAAGGCCGAGCAGGCCGAGCTGGTGGCTTCCGGAAAGGTGAAGTACCTGGTGCGCGAGATAGGTGCCATCAACACCTGCCACGAGTACTACGACGCACCCATCCCCGCCAACTACCGGCTCATCTACGACAACGAGGAGCTCTTCCGCTACCGTTTCATCTGGCAGCCCCTCAGCTACCTCTGGAAC
>JAGCFN010000177.1 GCA_017650085.1 Bacteroidaceae bacterium
CTAGGTAATTCGTTGCTGCATCGCGACAAAGCAATTGCTGCATCGCGACAAAGCAATTGCTGCATCGCCATGCAGCAATCAACTATGCAGTATATCTTTGGCAAAAAGACAAATGAAACGAGACGATGAAGAAGGTAATGTTAATAATTTAAGTTTCGGATGTTGTGATTTTTATGGGAGTTAAAGAAGTTAAAGAAGTTAGCTCGCTATGCTCGCTTGGGGAAGTTAAAGGACAATAGCTTTTGTAGCCAAATCTGGGCTGAATGTACACCGCATCCCAAGGTATCGTCCTTTAACTTCTTTAACTTCATTAACTCCCGAAACTTCAATCAATAATTTAATAATTCCAAAATGTTAGGTAATGATATAGCAGTTGGCACGCTTTTCGGATAGGTGAAAGAGCTTAGTCGGGGGAAGATGAAGGCTGAACCGAAGGTCGGCTAACTACTCGTGTATGGTTGGCGGTTATCAAAAGGGACAAGCTGTGTACTTTCTCTGTTTGTCTTCTTGGAGGATTAGGGGAGCATTACCAGAGAACACCTGCTTAAAACAGGTTCCGTCGGCTGTCATGATGGAAACGTTGTCAAATTCTGTGTCTGTGGCTGGCACGAAGAACATCAGTTGCTGGCCTGCAAAAGATTCCCATGCGCCTTTGGCCTGGGCGGGGACTTCAAACCAGCCTGTTACGTCTTCATTATGGCGTTTGTTCCTGTCTGAATAGGTCAGATAGTTGACCCAAAAGCAGAACAGGTCGTAAGCAAGTCCTTCCTTGAAGGTCAAAGAACAGCAACTGTCAGCCTTCTCGATAGCCGGGCGTCGTGCGGGATTACGAAATGTCCCGTTAACAATTCCCACAAACAAAGCCTCCTTGCAAACATTTGCAAACTGCAAACGTAACTGCAAATTATTGCAAACAAAAAAGCTTGCAGCATTCAGCATTTTACCGTACCTTTGCACTCGAAAGCTCAAAAAAATGAACGAACTGTTGACCATAATGACTCCGAGAGAGTGGTTCCTCATCATCCTGGGAACGGCCATCTACATCGTGCTCTTCATCGTGACGGTGCAGAACAGCCGCCGAAAGATTCTGGCCTTACAGACACGACTGGACAAGGTACGCGCGATGCAGGAGCAGTACGACATCGAGGCGAACGAGCAGAAGATGGCGGAACTGGAAAATCTCATCAAGAAGCTGGGCGACGAGAACTCGATGCTTCGGCTCGAACTGGAGGAGAAGAAGCTGGCGCTCGACTATAATAATAAGGTAGCCCTCATCGAGAACGCCAAGCGCGAGCAGGCGGAGACGGTCATCTTCTCGTCGGAAGTGTATCGACGCCTGCAGGAGTGCCTGAATGCGGGCAAGAGCCTGAGCTACGAGGACTGGGGCGAACTGACCAAGCTGCTGAACAGCATCTATACGGGCTTCACGGAGAAGCTCTACAGCCTCTTCCCGATGAGCGAACAGGAGCTGCACGTCAGTCTGCTCATCAAGATGCGCCTGCAGCCCAAGGACATCGCCATGCTGACGGCTCACTCGAAGGAAAGCATCGCCACAACTCGCAGCCGCCTCTACTC
>JAGCFN010000020.1 GCA_017650085.1 Bacteroidaceae bacterium
CTGCTTTGCGAAGTTCCATAGACGTCGATCAGCACTTTATCGCCTGGTCCGAGGACGTAGTTGGCAGGTGTTGCGATGTTCATGTTCGGCTCGAAAGTCAGCTTGTCTGTCTTGAAGATGTCGTGACCGAAAATTTCTTTGGTGTTTTGGACAAGTCCGACAATTGCGAAGTCCTCAGTTTCTTCTCTTGCCACCTGAGTTTCGCCGTTAGCCTTTCGGATGCGGTCTCCAGAAGCAGTTTGGGTGGCGCCGGTCGAGGAAGTGGAGGTTGCGGACTGTGTGGCTTCGAATTGTTCCTTGAGTCGGAGCAGCTGGTCTCTTCTCACGCCTTTCCGTTGCAAGTCGATGAAGATGGCGGTTTGGCTCTTGCCAGCTTCGTGCTGCTCTTGGACGTACTCGATGATCTCGTCGTCAGTCATCTGTGCCGACACTTGGCCTGCTGCGAAGAGGGCAAGCATCAGAGCAAATAAAAATCTTTTCATGTATTGTTTTGGTTTTATTATTTTTTCAGGTCTTTGTTGATGCCGGTTGGGGCATAAGTTTTGCAAAGGTACGATTTTATTTTATTTATATAACGTGCGCGAGGGTTCTTTTATTGTGTTTGCTGCGAGGAATTGAAATTTTCTTCAATTATTTTGCATATTCCAAAATTCTTCGTACCTTTGCAGCCCATTAGATGGAAAGCATCACAACGGGGCTGACTGGATTTGACAGCAGGTCGAGGTGTTGTGTAAGCACGCAGAGAGTTGTTAGCCGCTCTCTTTAATCTCTGACTTTCAACAATTTAATTGGCGCAAACAACTACGCTCTCGCTGCCTAACCGAAGTACAGTAGGTCTGTGGCTTTATCCCGGCACCAGGTGCCAGGACGAGACATCGCTCAAAAGCTGTTGTTCCGAAGCGTTTGATCAAGCGGTGCAGGAAAATCGGAAATAATCTTCGGAGACGTTTCTATCCTTAGGCGAAACCTTTAGAAACTAAGGCATTGATTGGTGGTCCAGGTCTTGTCGATGCACGAAAATGAAGGCTGGAATAAGCGTGTAGAAAGCACAGGACGTCCCTGTTTGGACGAGGGTTCAATCCCCTCCAGCTCCACTTCGTTTCGCCCTCGCGAGGATTTCACCTTCGTGAGGGATTTTTCATTTTGTCACGAAAAGTGCTGAATTGCTGACTTTTTGCTATTCTGGATTTGAACGTGAAGTGGAGCGTTCTAGAGAGAAAAACGTTAAAAATCCAGACTTGGCTGAGGTGATTTTCCGACATCACTAAGGTAGTTTGCAAACTTAACACTTCATCTTTTCAAACTACACTGCCCAAGTTTGGGATTTTAACGTGTTGTGATGGCCCTTGAAAAGGGTCAAAACGGGCACTTTTACGTCCAAAACCAGTCGGTTTTCCTCGCTCTTTTGCCTTGGAAATAATGTACTGTTCACATTCTCAGGCAGTTATGGAAATCTGCGACAATCCTGTTGTCTCGACCCTAGGTACAGGCCGGGCAATTTCGTGCTATTCTCAGAGGGGTTGTGAAAATCAATATGTAAGCAAAAATCGTATTTTAGTTTACAAAATGTCAAACAGGAGAATTCGTTTCTTCTGCAGCCTTGAGTGCTTGTATGGCACTGTTGTTTTTGAGGGCTCGAATGATGTTTTGCGTGTTTTGCCTTACCCCTTCACGGTTAAGATGATACTCTGTGTTGAACATACACGAGTCTGGCAAAGCCATCGAGGACGGCTCGACAATATAGGGATGCTTGATCTTGGCGAGAGCATCCTTGATGTGGTCGTTGTAGTTCTTGTTGAAGCTGGACATTATGCAAGCTGGTGGCAGCATAATCACCTGTGCTCCAGCCATTTCGTATCGTCCTATGGTTTGGCCCAACCACTCGATGAAGTCCTCGTTTGCTGCTCTTCCAATCTTCTTTCCGCTGCCCAAATATTTCAGGTTGGGGTAGTCCAAATGACTCACTTCATCACCAAATTCGTTGAAGCCCTCTTTCGTGTAAACAAAAGACTGGTTTTGCGAGGGCTTTTCCTGGCTGCCTTTCAAGGTCCTTCTGGCAAGGTGAATGAGGTTTGTTATGTTTTCTCGAGGGATGCCCTGAATGAGCTTCTTCCATTGGTTGGCGTTGAAACTCTTCCAGATTCTCCAGCCTGTAACGGACATGAATGCAGGCAAAGTTTCAGGCTCTCCATTCCCTCCGCTGAAATAATTCGCGTATTCAATCTGCAGAACCACAATGTCGCCCTTTCGGATGTACTGCAATCCGTCCTCGAAAGGAATGCGAATACCAATGCCGGCATGCAGTCCGCAGTTTATGATATTGCATCCTAGCGAGTCGCGAATCGTTCTGGAATCGTTGTTGAAGGCTATGCTGCTGCCTCCCATAAAGATGATTCTTGGCTGTGGAACTGTGTCGAGCAGGTTCGTTTTGTGATTGTATTCGTACAGATAGTCCGTCTTGTCCTTGGGAACAGCAAGGAAAAGCAGCAGATTTATGCCAACGAAAACCGCTACAAGAACCAGTGTCTTTATAATGAATCGTTTCATCTTCTCTCTGTTTTGGTTAGAACTGGAAGTAGATGAACTCTGATTGAGTTCCTGCCAGGCTGAGTGTCAGCATTATTAATATAAGGTATATGGCAAACCGAAGCCAGGCATTCCGTGCAATGATGCCATTGATGGAGAATTGCAAAGCATGCTGTTTGTCTCTCTGAATCCACTCGCAAATGAGTAACATGGCCAGTGAAGAAACGATTATCTTCAGGTCGAGGCTCCTCAAAGTCCCCAGGCTTCCTGCAAAGTCGAAGAGCGACGAGCTGAACAGAGTCGAGAGATAATCGATGGCATCCCTCATTGTTTCGGCTCGGAAGATGATCCATCCGATAACTGCCAGGCAGAATGTCAGAACCATTTGAAGCAGTTCCTTGAGACTGGGAAGGAGATGGCCTTGAGCGACCACAGTATTGTGTTTCGTGCTTATGCCAAGCAAGTTGTAAATGGCAAGCAGAGTTCCATGGAACAGACCCCAGCAGACAAAGGTCCAATTCGCTCCGTGCCATAATCCGCTGACAGCCCAAACGATATAGACATTGCGGACAACTTTCCACTTGTCGCATCGGCTGCCACCTAGAGGGAAGTAGATATAGTCGCGAAACCAAGTTGTGAGCGAGATGTGCCAGCGTCGCCAGAATTCAGGGATGCTGCGTGAAAAGTATGGGAAATTGAAGTTGCGCATCAGGTTGAAGCCAAACAGACGGGCA
>JAGCFN010000178.1 GCA_017650085.1 Bacteroidaceae bacterium
AGTCTTGTGCAGGTCGAGGATATGAATGCCGTTGCGCTCCATGAAGATGTAGGGAGCCATAGCGGGGTTCCACTTTCTCTTGAGGTGACCGAAGTGACATCCGGCCTCCAATAAAGTCTCAAAATTAGTTCTTGACATTGTTTTTTGGTTTTGAGGTTTTTTGGTTTTGAGGTTATGAGGTGACATTGCCTGAATGCGAGGCGACCTCATGACCTTTAGACCTTAGAACCTTTGTTAATTGTTTACTTTCTTTGTTAATTCTTTTGTGTTAGCTCCGCTTGCGCCTGAGCCTGGGCGAAGAACCAACCTGCGAGTAGTCCTTTCTGCGCCATACATTATATAATATATACGCGCATGAGGAGTCAGGCAGATTTAGATACTAAACAGCTTGACGCAATCCTAAGCAGCAAATTAACGTTTGCTGAACTGGAAGCGACGACGTGCCTTTGGACGACCTGGCTTCTTTCTCTCGACCTCGCGGCTGTCGCGTGTCATGAAACCTTCGGCACGGAGTGCCTTCTTGTCCTCGGCGTTAATCTTCACGAGAGCGCGGGCAATGGCGAGGCGAAGAGCCTGAGACTGACCTGTATAGCCGCCACCGTAGAGGTTAACGTTGATATCATACTTCTCAGCGACGTCGAGCAGAGTCAGAGGCTGCTTAACCACGAACTGCAGGATGGTGCTGGGGAAGTACTCAGTGAGGTCGCGCTTGTTGATGGTAATCTTGCCATTACCTTCTTTCACATAGACGCGGGCAACGGCGCACTTGCGACGGCCCAATGCATTAGCAATGTATTTCGTATCCATGTTTGGTGATTATTTATACTGGTTAATATCAATAGCCTTGGGGCTCTGTGCCTGCTGCTTGTGCTCTGCACCACCATAAACGTAGAGGTTGGCGATGAGCTTGTCAGCCAGCTTGTTCTTGGGCAGCATGCCCTTTACTGTGCGGCGGAGCAGCTTCTCTGCACCGTTGGGCTTAGCCAGAATCTCGGCGGGAGTTGTTGCGCGCTGGCCACCGGGGTAGCCTGTGTATGACAGATATTGGCGGTCTGTCATCTTCTTACCAGTGATGATAATCTTGTCGGCATTCACGATGATCACGTTGTCACCGCAGTCCACATTGGGAGTGAACTCTGCCTTGTACTTGCCTCTCAGCAATTTTGCCACCTTCGTGCAGAGACGACCGAGAACCTGGTCTGTAGCGTCAACTACAACCCATTCCTTCTTGACGGTGTTCTTGTTCATCGAGATGGTCTTGTAACTCAAAGTATCCATTCTTTGTCTTACTTTTGTTTGTTTCTACCTAGTTTATTTCTCTTTTCCGCAGCGATTCACGAACCGTCCGTTCAGGCCAATGATGCGGACTATTCACACGCTCCGAGAGGGCCTTTTAGGGACCCTTTGATAATAATCGGCGTGCAAAGGTACAACTTTTTCCCTATTCTGCAAGCGTTAGGGAGACTTTTTTCTCGGAAAAACGCTTATTTTTGTGTTTTGGGGGATTTCAAGACGTTTCTAACGAAACGCGTCACTTGCCAAATTCCGGGGAGAAGCAAGAGTTTGGCAAAACGGATTTGACGATTGTCGGCAACATTCATCTCCTTTTGCATCGCCAAAGCCTGTGTCCGCAGAGACGGGTTGCCACTACGGAAAGCGTGCATCAGGAGTTTGTGGGTGCGGGCTTGGAAGAATCGGTCGAGCTGCTCGTCGTGTATGTCGAAAGTCTGTGCCAAATCGTGTGAAAGTCTGGTGTCGTTTGCACAGAAATGGAAATGCTTCTCTTCGTTGTCGGGATTGGAGATGGTGCCGACGCTACAGGAATAGGCGAGTGTTGGTGTGTCGAGATAGGCGACTTTTCCCATCCGAGCGAGGAAGAAAGCGATTTGTATGTCCTCGCATTGGTAGGTATCGGGGTCGAAGAACTGCGGATAGTCCTGCATGGCCTGGCGTATCCAATCGTTTCGGTAAAGTGCTGTGCAGAGATGGATGGCAGGCCTTTCGATGGGCATCAGAATGGTTGCCAAAGTCACTTTTCTGCTTTCTCCTTCAGGCGAAGACTGTTCCCCTGTCTTTTCATCGTATCTGAGCCAGTCGGTATGGACTATCCCGACGTTCTCGTCTTGCTCCAGAATGCGGGATTCCTGCTCGAGTTTCTGGTTGTCTGTCCAGAAGTCGTCGCCAGCACAATCGGCTATGAACTTCCCCCGACAAGCGCGAAGGCAGTCGAAATAGTTCCTCACGAAGCCTTCGTTCTGCTTTTTAGCCAGGATGCGAATCACGTCGGGATGCCGCTTCTCGTACTGCTGGCAGACGGAAAGCGTGTTGTCTGTGGAACCGTCTTCGCCGATGACAATCTCGATGGGCAAGTGGCACTTTTGCATCAAGATGCTGTCGAGCGTGCGACCAATCGTGTCCTCTTGGTTATAGGTGCATACGATGACGGATATGAGGTCCTTGAATTCTTGCATTCGTGGGGAAGTATCTGCTAATTATTCTGCAAAGTTAATACTTTTTTCGATATAAATCCCTTCTTTGAATTTAATAATTTTGAATTTTGAATTATATGTCGTACCTTTGCAGCCCGAATGTTATATAAGCGATGGACGAACTGAAGAATCTTCATAACCCTGAGACGAGCGACACCTCGTACGACCATGTGTTGAAATACACGGGCATTTTCGGTGGCGTGCAGGGCTTGAAGATGTTTGTCAGCGCGGCTCGTGTGAAGCTCACGTCCGAGCTCCTCGGAGGTTGGGGAATGGGCTTGATTACGGCCTACAATGCTGTCTTCGAGTTCCTCAACAAAGCCAGCAACATGGGTATTCCCCTGAATGCCACGCGAAAGACGAGCGAGTTGTTCGAGAAAGGTTCTGAAGAGGAGATTGCCCACCAAGTGATGGTCATCCGGACTTGGGTGCTTTGGTCTGCCATCCTTTCTGTGCTGATTTGCCTTTTCTTCTCGCCCATCATCAGTTATTTCTACTTCGATCACGACTGGACACGCTGGCCCGCAGTAATGCTTACCTCGCTGGTGGCTGTGAGCAACATCATTGCGGAAGGCGAATGCGCCATCCTGAAGGGTTTGCGACAAGTCCGGAAGGTGGCTCTTATCGAGACGATTCTGGCACTTGGAACATTGCTATGCACGATTCCTCTCTACTATTTGCTGGGCATTCGAGGTGTTATCGTGGGCCTGATTGCTTGCGGATTCCTGTCGGCAATTGTGCATTTCTTCTTCTCGCTTCCTCTGGTGTCGTACAAGGTGAAACCGCTCTCGTACAAGACTTTCCTGGAGGGTCTGCCCCTCGTCAAGGTGGGCATTCCGTACGTGTTGGCAGGTGTGGCGAATGCCGGCTTGCAGATGGTCATCCCGGCCATCATTCTTGCCCACCACACCATGAAGGAACTGGGCCATTATAATGCGGGCTGGGCTCTGATGTTCGGCTATGCGGGACTGGTTTTCCTGGCTTTGGAGTCCGACTATTTCCCCCGGCTCTCGTCTGTGAGCCACGACAGGTTGCGAATGAACAATACCATCAATCAGCAGATTGACGTATGTACCCTCATCCTGACGCCTTTGCTCATCCTGCTTGTCGTGTTCATGCCGTACGTTTTGCAGTTGCTTTTCAAGGACGAGTTCCTGGTTGTGACGGGTATGGCCACCTTGGCTGTCTTCTATCCATTCCTGCGATGTATGGCTTTGCCGATGGGATATAGCGTTTTGGCAAAAGGTCACACCATCGCTTTCCTCGTGCTCGAAGTCTGCTACGATGTCTTTTTCGGATTGCTCATCTGGTGGTGTTACAACTCGTTCGGGCTTATTGGAGCGGGCATAGCGCTAAGTGCGGGAGCCCTCTACGACGTGATTGTCTATTTCCTCTACTGCCATTTCCGCTACGGTTTTGTGTTCCGCAAGAGTACTTTCCTCTTTTGTATTGGACAGCTTGCCTGTGTGCTTATTGCCGTTGAGTACTGCTATCTTGTCTCGCCTTCCATAGAGGAGAAATACGTAGCCGGAGGTATAGCTTTTGCCGCATCGTTCGGTCTGAGCCTTTACCAGTTGATGCATCGGTCCAGTTGCGCAAGGTATTTGCTTCGCAAGCTCAAGAGGTGATTCCAACGCGGCACAGTTAAATCGCCAACGACTAACGTGACGATCGCCAACGACTAACGTGACAATCGCCATCGTCACACTATACGTTTGGCATCGTGGCACGTGACGTTTGCCAACGACATTGGCCATGTTTTTCGCCCTCCCTTTTGCCATGAAAACAAGAAAAATGTCTTTTCCCTTTGTACTTCATCCTTTTTTGCGTATCTTTGCACGGAAACAAACACTTTATATGATATTCTTATGAAACGAAACTTGCTTCTCGCATCGCTTCTGGCATGCGCTTTAGGCTCGATGGCACAGGCCTCGAAGTCCCTCCTCCAGTATGTGGAACCCCGCATCGGCACAGCTCATTGCCGCGCTTTCCACTTCGCTCCGGGCTCTATGCCTTTCGGTATGGCCAAGCCCGGCCCTTCAACCAACGGTTCGCTCGGTAATGCAGACGGTTGGCAGGCTACCGGCTACGACTATCGCGACACGTCCATCGAGGGCTTTGTCTGCACCCACGAGTTTCAGGTGGGCGGCATCACGGTGGCTCCTTCCACAGGTCAGTTGCGCACCATTCCAGGTCTTCCCGACGGCACAGGTCCCAAGGGTTACCGTTCTGCCTTCACTCACGAGGAAGAATACGCTACTGCCGGCTACTATCAGGTCTTGCTCAAGGACTACAATATCAATGCCGAAGTGACTGCGACTCAGCGAGTTGCATACCTCCGCTTCACCTATCCCGAGTCGCAAAAAGCGCATCTCATCTTCGACATCGGTCATCAGCAGGGCGAGAGCGGCAAGGTGAAGGACTCGGAAGTCTGGGTGAACGAGGATGGAACGGTCGAGGGATACGTCATCACGCGCCCCGAATACATCAAGAAGTACCAGCCGAATGCCGACCAACGCGTATACTTCTCGGCCGTTGTGGACAAGAAAGCTGTTTCCTGCGGCACGTTCAACGGAGAGGAAATCCACGAGGGACAGACCTACGCTCACGGCATTGGAGCCGGAGCTTACCTCGATTTCCAAACGACTAAGGATGAGCAGATTACCGTCAAGGTCGGCATTAGTTTCACTTCTGTCCAGAATGCCCGCATCAACCTCAAGGCAGAGGCAGCAGGTGTCAGCTTCGACGAGGCAAAGGCAGGTTCGCAACTCGTTTGGGAAGAGGCCTTGAGCAGAATCGTCGTGGAAGGCAAAAACGAAGAAGACAAGATGAAGTTCTACTCGGGACTCTACCATGCTTTGCTCGGAAGAGGTGTGATGAGCGACGTGAACGGCGCTTATCCCAAGCACGACGGCACCATCGGACAGGTTCCCATGAAGAACGGTCAGCCTCAGTTCCACATGTTCAATACCGACGCTATGTGGGGCGGTCAATGGAACTTGACGCAGCTCTGGGCCCTCGCTTACCCGGACCATCTGTCGGAATTCGTCTCCTCGACACTTCAGGAATACAAGGATTGTGGCTGGCTTGCCGACGGTCTGGCCAACTCGAAATACGTTTCCGGAGTCGGCACAAACCAGTTGCCCCTCATGATTGATGCGGCCTATCAATGCGGCATCCGCGACTTCGACCTCGACCTCGCTTATGAGGCTTGCCTGAAGAATGAGATGGACGGCAATCATCGTCCTTCCGGAGCAGGTAAGGACGACACCGCCGACTTCGTGGAACTCGGGTATGCTCCGCACAAGAACCTTGGCGAGCGGGGTGAAGACTTCTATTTCTCCGGCTCTCACACCCTCGAGTATTCGTTCTCGGCCTACGCCACGGCCATGCTCGCAAAAAGTCTCGGCAAGACGGACAACTTGGAGAAACTGATGTGGATGGCTCGCGGCTGGGAACGCATCTTCGACGAACAGACCGGATATATGCACCCGCGTCTCAAAAATGGCGATTTCATCGCAAATTTCGACCCCATGCAAGTGTGGCGAGGCTTCCAGGAAGGTAATGCCGTACAGTACACTTTCTATGTTCCTCACATGCCCGAAGAACTCATCAAGAAAGTGGGCAAGGACGAGTTCAACAAGCGCCTGAACGACATCTTCACAGCCTCTCAGCCCCAGATCTTCTCGGGTGGTAAGGAGATAGACGCTTTCGCAGGACTTCGTACCTATTACAATCAGGGTAACCAACCCTGCCTGCACATCTCGTGGCTCTTCAATCATAGCGGACGTCCGGACCTCTCGCAGAAGTGGGTTCGCGCCATTTGCGACGAGTTCTACGGCACCGACGGCATTCACGGCTACGGTTACGGTCAGGACGAAGACCAGGGACAGTTGGGCGCGTGGTATGTGATGGCAGGCATCGGACTGTTTGCCGTCGACGGACTCACCTCGCCGGAACCCTCGTTCTCAATCGGCAGTCCCATCTTCGACAAGGTGACCATCAAGCTCGACAAGCAGTATTTCGGCGGCGACAAGTTCGTCATTACAGCAAAGAACAACTCGAAGCAGAACATCTATGTAAAGCCATCGAAACGCCTCAATGGCAGCCCAAGCAAGGCCGGCAGCATCAAGTTCTCCGACGTTGTCAAGGGCGGCACGATGGAACTCACAATGTCAAAAAAGCCATAAACAGGCTGATATGACACAAGGAAAGCCTCGAAAGTTCGGGGCTTTCCTTTTTTCTTGCGATTGCGAACATTGTTGGCAACCTTTGCCGGGCAGTCGTGCCACATTTTTACTAATTTGATATGTTTCAAAAAACAATGTTTTGTTTGTTCCTTTGTTCCTGAAAAACTTCCTTTTTCTTAAAAAACAACCTCAAATTGGCAGAAAGAGGCCTCTGTTTTGCAAGTCGGGGTGCCTGATTTGCCTAATTTGTTAGTGGGAATTTTAACATTTCTACAGTGTCGGAAATGGTGGTTTGGAAGGCCGGAAAGTCAATATTTGGCGGTTTTCGAGTGATTTTCGGCACAAAATCGGCAGAAATCATATCTTTCGGCGGGAGGTTGTATTGGGCAGATATGCTTATTTCTAGCATGTTATGTGGATTTGTCACAAAAATCACAAATATCACAAGGGTTTTTGAGACAAAGATACAGAAAAGAGTTAAAAAGGGTTAAATATCAGCATTAATTCTAAATTCATTTTGTTTATATTTATTTTATACGTATACTAATGTATACGTATAAAATAATATTATAATATATATATTCTTTTCTCTTTTTTTTGATTGTTACTTTTGTGATTTTGTGATTCTACCCCTCAGAGGACTGCTGCAAAAGACGGGTTTTTAAGCTTAGCTTAAAGGAAATCAGAAAACGCGTTTTAAGCGCATTTCTCTGCCCGAGGTGACCAAATGCACGTCGAAGGCAAAAGAAGCGATTCTGGGGCAAATTAGAGGGATTTTTCGGGGGTTCTGGATTTTCTTTCAAGACTGGCGATTCTCCTTTGCACAAAAACAGGGGAAAATGACTGCCAAAATGAGACGGCCCGATGATTGAAAATCTTTATCAGGTTTTGGCGTTTTTGAACCGATTGCCAAATTGCGAAAGCAATCAGGAACAAAAGGAACACCAGGGACAAACCGTTTTAAGAGAGAGAAAAGCAAAACCCGTTTAAGCTTTTCCGAGCGCCAGGCTTGAAGACGAAGTCAACAAACATTTTGAGAGGCTCTCATTTCGGGTGGAAGCCTCTCTGCTTTTCTTAAAATATCTTAAATGTTGCACGCAAATCGGAGATATTGAACAATTCTGTGTGCCATTTGGGTTACCCCATTGCTCTCTATTTCATATTTATTTCGTAAATTTGCACCCGCAAATTATAAGGCAATACTAATCAAGATTACATATTCTATGAGAAAGACATCAACTCTTATCATGACTTTGTCATTGATAACTATGGCTGTTCTGTGTTCATGCAGCGGCAACAAGACACAACAACAAATGCCGAGTGCCAACTTCGAGACAATGACAGTACAGACCA
>JAGCFN010000179.1 GCA_017650085.1 Bacteroidaceae bacterium
GGCAGACCCGTACATTCTGCTCGACGGAGACACTTACTATGCTTATGGCACAAACGACGCCAACGGCATCCGCTGCTATACGAGCGACGACTTGCGCGTTTGGAAATACGAAGGTCTGGCCCTCAACAAAACGAACACGACCGAGACGCAATGGTTTTGGGCACCTGAGGTCTATCACATCGGCGACAAGTACATCATGTATTTCTCGGCCAACGAACACCTCTATGCCGCAACAGCCTCCTCTCCGAAAGGTCCCTTCGTGCAAGTTGGAACCTATCAGATGAACAATCTCATCGGCAGCGAGAAGTGCATCGACTCGCATGTCTTCATTGATGAGGACAGCACGGCATACATCTTCTTCGTTCGCTTCACAGACGGAAACTGCATCTGGCAAGCAAAGCTCAGCGACGACTTCATCACTCCTGTCGCAGGAACCTTGCGCAAATGCTTCGCCGTATCGCAGGACTGGGAGAACAAGATGGGCAGAGTAAACGAGGGACCAAACGTCATCAAGTCTGGCCGACGCTATTATCTCACCTATTCTGGCAACGATTATCGCAGTCAGGACTATGCCGTGGGATATGCCACAACCAACAATATCGCGTCAGGCACATGGACAAAATACGGAAGCAACCCCATTCTTCGACGTTGGGACGACCTTGTAGGAACAGGACACCACTCGCTCTTCTACGACAAAGACGGAATCCTCCGCATCGTTTTCCATGCCCATGACAGTGCAGAAGGCGTACAACCTCGACGGATGTACATTGGCACCATGCAGTTCCGAGCAGGCAACCTCGTCATGCTCAACGACCCCATCATCCGGCCCACACTCTCTACCACCGCTCCCTACAATCCAGAACTCGTCACCCCGACCTGGGGTTTCGTGAACGGCGGAGCGGTCACCGTAGATCTGAACAATGATGGCAACCAAGACATCGTGACCGGTGGGTTGACCGTCGTTCAGAACTCCGCCACAACCGAAACAACACAGAAACGCATCTCATACATTGCACAATTCATGTCCTCTACCCACAAATGGTCAAAGATCTCGACGGCTACGCCATTCGAGGTAGCAGAAACGCCATCGTTTGTTCCCTGCGACATTAACAACGACGGCAATATGGACCTCATTGCCTTCGACCAGACAGCTGACGACGCAGAGGACATCACCGAAGGCATCTTCCTGGGTAAAGGCAACGGGACCTTCACCCTGGCAGAGTTTATGATTCTCAACACGGACGGAACTCCTGCCCCATTCAACATGAAAGCTCCCTGTAACGCAGAAATCATAGACATCGACAACGACGCTCGGCTCGATATCATCCTTGTTGGGCATCAGGAAGAGGCAAACTACAACGTCATCCTACACAATCAATCTGTCGACGCTGCAAACCTCAGCTTTGTGATCGAACCATACGAGCAAGAGTTTCTGCTCCGCGAAGCCATTATCAAACCTGCCGATATCAACAACGACGGCCTGCAAGACTTCGCCATCTCAGCTCTTGTGGATGGACGGGAAGACCAACTGCGCTTCACAGATGTCTTCCTCAACAATCCAGAACAGGTTGGACAATTCATCCGCTTGGGATTGGGTGAAAGAGAAGCCGACATAAAGCGCAAATCCAACGGAGCCCTTCAAGTGGCCGACTTTAACAACGACGGTTGGCTCGACATCATGCTTGCAGGACTGGGCGAATCTTCTTCGGGAGAATCTTCAACCCGACAGCGCGTCTACATCAACCAACAAACTGAAGTTCCCAGTTTCAAGGCAATTAGTTGTGATTTCCAGACTGATATCTACACACTTTCTTCTGCGGCCAGCAACTCTGCCGGCGTGATAGACTGGGATGGAGACGGGGACTACGACATCCTTCTAGGCGGCACAAAGTCGAATGTCTATGGGGGAATGCTTTACCTCAACGACGGGAATGGACGGCTCAAACGCAATATTGCCATTCCTGGTGCTAAGGGAGCCAGCATCATCTTCCCCGACTATAATGGCGACGGACGCAAGGACTTCGTGCTCATTGGGCATTCAGAGGACAAGAACTACCTGACCACGGAACAATACGGAGACAATGCCATCCTCTGTTACAACCTGCTATCCAAGCCATCGCGACCTGAAGCTCCTCTTGCTCCAACTGCCAGCATTCAGGACGGTATCGTGACACTTTCATGGCAATCACCCGAGACTGCACAACCTGGCTTCACTTATGAAATCTATCTTAAAGACGAAGCCGGCAATCTTCTGAACAGCGTACCATCCATCGTGGGTGGGACAAACGACGGCATTCGCAAGGTGAACTGCCTCGGTCGCGTAGGTTGCCGGGCGGAATGGGCATTCCGTCCCACAAAGGCAGGCACATATTCTTGGGGCGTGCAAACTGTCGACGCTGCCTACAATGGCTCAGTCTTCACAGAAGGTCCGCAGTTTACTGTCACAGAAGAGGACATCGGAACTGGTCTCGCTCCTGCATTCTCCAACAATGAACGAGTCATATACAACCTTAGTGGTCAGCAGATCCCAAAGCCACAAAGAGGAGTTAACATCATAAAAGGACAAAAGAAAACTTACAAAACCATAAAGCAATGAAAAAAGTACTACTTTCTGCGTTGATGCTCATGGCATCGGCTTTCGTTGTCCAGGCACAAGGATTCAGAGTTTATCGCAGTGATGGGGCCGTTTATCAGTTCCGTTGGGTTGCAGACAGCATTGCCTTCTTCGAAGGCGAAGGCGACCCGGACTATCAGGAACCTGTTCCCGAGTCAGTACAAAACGCGCTGAACGAGTTGAGAGCTTACGTGGCAAACAATGCCGCAAGCATTGCCTCGACAAACAATCTGGCCAGCCAAAATAGTATGAGTATCCAGTCTTTGCAGACGCTCATCGAAACCTTGCGAGCAAGCGATCAACAGAATCAGAACAACATTGCCTCGCTTCAATCAACAATTAGCGCGATTCAAACCAGCGTTACAGCCATGAATGAGAAGGTCGACATGGTGCAAGGATTGATCTCGACATTAAGTCAAGATGTTCAGCGTAACAAGCAGAGCATTGAAATGCTGCAGGTCTTAAGTGCCGACCTCCAAGCATCAACCATGGCTTCTGCCAATAGGATTGAGGCATTGGAGAGAGCAATAAGCAACCTTCAAACTAATAGCAACAACCATGCCGAACTGATTGGAATGCTCCAGTCACAAGTTGTTGACATTCAAGACCAGAATCAAGTACTGGGAAACGACATTGCTGTGCTGCAAGGGAGAGCAAACACGGCGGAAGAAGCCATTGCAGAACTTCGACAGCGAAATGCGAGCCTGGAAGAGGCTAACGCTGCCTTAAACGATCGAGTCGCCGCTAACACGTATACGATTGAAAGTCTTACGCAACGGATTATGCAGCTCTCAGATCGTGTCGACAGACTTGAGAACCAGTAGAATCAATAACCTGATTGCCTCTCCCTCACTTCGTCGGAGCTGAGGGAGGTGTGGCATCTTCGGCGCTACCCCATTGTTTGTTGGGCCTGTTGCCCATTTCAAGCACAAGGGTTGCGCCGTTCTTTATGTCGTCGTGACTGAACCAGGGCTTGTTCCAAGGCTTTCCGTTGAGGGTGGCACTCTGGATGTATTTGTTCTCGCGGCTGCTTCCCTTGGCAATGATATGCAGTTCCTTTCCGCCTGGCAGCTTGACACGAGCGTCCGTGAAGAGTGGTGAGCCGATGTTGTAGGCAGGGAATCCTGGTGTGACAGGATAGAATCCGAGCGACGAGAAGACTACGAAAGAGGTCATTCCGCCACCGTCTTCATCGCCAGGCATGCCCATAACATCATTTCGGAACCATGCGTCGAGGCATTGGCGAATGCGTTTCTGCGTTCTCCAAGGAGCGCCTGTATAGTTATATATATAAGGTATATGGAGCGAAGGCTCGTTTGCCATCGTGAATTGTCCCATGTTGCCTGTCTGATCGGGGAACTCTCCGAAGAACTGCCACTTGCTTTTGCCTAAAGGTTCTGCAAAGGTGCGATCGAGCTCGCGGGCCATTGCTTCTTTGCCGCCCATCAGTTTCGCGAGGTCAGCAAGGTTGTGTTGCACGTCCCAACGATAGGTCCAGCCGTTGTTTTCGCCATAAGCGGCACGAGCTCCGATGCCTCCACTGAAGCGATAATCAAAGTCGGAAAGGAAGTTGCCACTCTCGTCTTTGGGGTGGAAGAAAAGCGTCTCGGCGTTCCAAACATTGCGATAGTTGTAGCTGAGGGCAAGGTATTTGGCTGCTTCTGCCTTATTGCCCATGAACTCTGCTATGCGCGAGAGACACCACTCATCATAAGCTGTGCCAAGCGTGACTGCGATAGGTTGCCTTTGCTCAAAGCCGCTCACGTTCGGTTCGGTTTCCTTCTCGCCATTCGCAAGAGCGGGGAAGTAGCCATGATCCTTGTAGAATTGGTCGAGACGGCCAGCCGGATCGCCACTCCAGGGCACAAGCGTCTTCTCTTCTATGCCGCGACGACAGTATTCGAAGCCGCGCTTGGCATCCACTTTAAGACCCTTCCAGAGTGCATCTGCCACCATAGCGACTCCATGATTACTGTTCATCCTTCGCGTATCGCCCGTCATTTCCGGGAAAGTTGGCATCCATTTCGTACCCATTTGCTCTGCCATTCGGAGGTAACTTTCGATGATATCTTCTTCCTTCCAGGGTTGGATGAGGGCACGAAGAGGGTGTGCTGCACGATAAGTATCCCAAATCCAGTCGTCGGTATAGAAGGGATGGCCGTCATCCTCGTGCACCTGGCCGTCGAAAGCAGAGAAGTAACATCCGTCCTCGCTCAAGCAGACGGGACGCTCGAAGGTGCGATAATAAGAGGTATAGAGCACAGTCTTCTGGTCCTCGGTACCGCCTTTGACGCGAATGTTGCTGAGTGTCTCGTTCCATTCCTTACGGCCATCCTTGATGACTTTGGCCATGTTAAAATCATCTGCTTGCTCGCGCTTGAGGTTCTTCTCCGCTTGTTCCTGACTGATGAGGGAGATGCCGTAACGGAACTGAACCTTCTTTGTGCCAGCAGGGAAGCGCATGGCGGCACAGGCCCGAGGTTCCTCGGTAATCCACTTGTCGCCTATCTTTCCGTCTTGAAGAAGGCCAACTTTCTCTGGTTGCACATCGAACTCGCCAGAGAAGTAAATCTTCATGTTCTTGCTGAGCCGCTGGCTACCCGAAGCATGTTTGCCATCGGCTTGCATCCTGCCGTTCTCCGTGAAGAGGAGTATTGTGGCAGGCTTGCTTGGATCGGCAAACGTGAGCTCGTAGATGGCACTTTGATGGCAGACGGCAAGGTGGGCGTCGATGGTGTTGTCGGCAATAGAGACCTGATAGTCATAAGGTGTCACGCGCTCGTGGTCCCAACTTGTCGAGATGATGGGACGCAGTTCGTCGCCTTGTGTGACACTCAATCTGAAAGCACTTCGCTCGCGATGATTAGTGACAACGATGGGCAGACCGTCGAGGTACTCTGTAATATATTCGTTTCGCGTCGGGTAGATGCGCATCAGACTGTTGGGCAACTGAATGGTCGGGAAACAGGGAACCAGCAGATGACTGATGCTTCCGATGTAGGGATTCACGTAGTCGACGGGTTCTGCAGCTTGGCTGGCGAGGGGTGCAAACAGGGCTGCAAAGATGAGTTTCTTGAGCAAATGGTTCATAGTTGAAGGTTATAATTCGTTATATTTAATGCAAAGTTACAAAATAATTATGAACTAATGGCTATGAACTATGAACTATTTTTCATATCTTTGCACTACGAAAACAATAAAAACTACAGATATGAGACATCTTTCATTTATTCTTATGTCCTTTCTCGCCCTGAGCGAAGCCTTTGCTCAGGCTCCCGTCAAGACAACTTTCGTGAGCGGCTCTGGTCGTGGTGACGAGGAAGGTCCCGCCATGATTTGTGACGACAAGCTCTCCACGAAATGGTGTATCGACTTCCCCCGACTGATGCCCTACTCGATTGTATTGGATGCAGGACAGCAGACAAGCATCGTGGAGTATGGACTTGTGACGGGAGACGACACAAATGCCTATCCGGAACGCAATCCTGTGACTTGGAGCGTGAGCGGAAGCAAAGACAAGGAGAACTGGACGACCATCGACGAGCAGAAGAACAACCGCAGCCTCCCAGCCGAAGGTCTGCAGGAGTATCGCTTCAAACCTAATGGTGCAGGAGCTAAGGACAAGTTCCGTTACTACCGCTTCGAGTTCAGCAAGATGGCTGGCGGAACACGCATCCAGCTCAGCGAAA